>CAYJVI010000007.1:0-18674 GCA_964373595.1 uncultured Methanosarcinales archaeon
CTTGAAGAGATTACACTTTCTCCACAATCACCGCTTTATCCTTGAGATACAGCAAAGCATAAGTCTTATCTCCGGTCAGCTTAGACTCAATCCTCTTCCGCACGTCCCAATATTCCTTCGGCTCCACTGAAAATCGCAAAATTACTTTTCCAGCTTTATGTTTTTGCAGCGCAGTGATAATCTCATGCTCATCCTGAGCGCAAACATCGACTACCTTAAAGGAATTCTTAAAAAAATGACTTTTAATTTTCTTGCCGCTGGTAAAGAAGGTTGATTTTCCTGAAGAATACAACGCTGCTTTCGTTTTCTGCGATAATTCAGCCAATAATCCTGCTTTGGCTACTGCCGGATCGGCTTCATGCAAATATTCGCCAAGTTCTTCTGTTTCTTCTAAGGTTGCTTCTTCATCTGAACACAATTTTTCCTTTGCTGGAAGAATTACTGCGCTTCTACCGCACTTTTGTAACCCGTTAAAGTACAATGTTAATCTATTCAATTGCCCGTCAACAGAAATATATTCTTTTTCACAATCAAAAGTAATGTCAGTAATTTGAGGAGGAAATTCAAGGGCAATTTTCTCAGTGATGCTTCCGTACTTCTTCAACAATTCTGGAATGCTGGGCTTTATAGTCCCTACAGTCCGTTTACTTTCTTCCGGCAATCGTTCCGGATCGCAAAACACAATTTCAATATCTTTCAATTGTTTTAGAACATTCTCAGAAAGCGCATCCCCATGAATAAACTCAATATTTTTCAAACCTAAGATTTCAGCATTCTTCTTTGCTAACTCCAGTTTTCGTTCATCTATCTCTATCGCATACACTTTTTTGCAGGTTTTGGCAAAGGCAAAAGCCTGGAGACCGATACCGCAGCCTACATCCGCTATGACTTTACACTTCAATCTTTGCGCTCTGTATGCAGCAACTATTTCTGGAGTGGCCCAGCGGAGATCATCATCGCGATAGTGTAATTTCTGGGCTTGGGGATGCTTTAATAAAGCTTTTTTAATTTTTACCACGGAAGAAATATTATAATGTTGTTTTTAAGGATTTCCTTGAATAATATTTAAATAACTAATACTGTTTAGACTAACCATGAGCATTTTACACAAACTTCTGGAATACCAAGATCCTTCACTGCAGGGAATTCCACTCAAAAATGCTTTTCCAAATTACAATTCCGCAGATAATACCCATCATCGGTACCATAAAACCAAGGCTGGATTATATGTAGTTCTTCGACACAATAAAGACGGGAGCATTCAAACCAAGAAGATCTGTAGGAAAGGGAGCTATTCATACACCAATCCCCAATTAGACAACCAAAATCCATTCTTCGCTGATGGTTTTTCATGCAAGGAACTAGCTAGGGTATATAACCCTTCAGCTGAAGATAGCAGCATCTGCAGGAGTACTACCTCGCATCTTTCCGGTCTCAAAATCACCTACGATGTTGATGGCGTCAACTGCAGTATATGGACGGTAAATCTCAGTAACCAGTATTTTTTTGAAGAAAAAAAAGTTTCTATGTGGTGTTTGAGTGTACAACAAAATCCTCCCGGTCCAGTTTATAGAAGCATGCCAGTAATATCAGTAAAAGCAAGTATTTTCTCTTATGTAAAATATGAAGTAGAACCAAATGGAAAGATTAAAACAATAACTACATCAAATTTAGAAGAAAAAATCCTTGATTATGAATCCACAGTAAGCAATATCTTAGAACTAATACAAAGATACACTCCATCACCTAATCAAGAAGATATTAGAAAACAGCTTGGTTCCCTCGACTGCCTCGTATTCGAATAAGCTCCAAAAACTTCTTAAACCCATACTCCTTCTCTAAACTATATGACAAAAAGAGAGAAAATCCTGGTTTTCAGCGCTCATTCGGATGATTTTGTCATTGGCGCAGGCGGCACTATTGCTAAATACGCCAAAGAAGGGAAAAAAGTATCAGCCGTAGTCTTCTCGTACGGCGAATTATCCCATCCCTGGCTGAAAGGAAAAGTGGTGCAGACGATGCGCTCCAAGGAAACATTTGAAGCCTGCAGACTGCTGAAATGCAAAGCGACATTCTTTGATCTTAGGGAAGGAAAGTTTCTGGAAGATTATGCTGAACAAAACCTGAAAACAGCGCTCCTGCAGCTTATTGAAAAACAAAAACCACTCAAAATATTCACTCACAGCCACGAAGACCCCCATCCCGACCATAAAGCAGTCCATGAAATTACCTTAAATATTTACAATGAACTGAAACAAAAACCAGAGGTGTATATGTATTCCATCTGGAATCCAGTTTCTTTCAAAACCCATTATCCTTCTTTGTATGTCGATATCAGTAAAACCTTCTCCCTCAAACTGAAAGCGCTCTGGAAATTTAAAAGTCAGAAAGTCCACATCGTGTATCCGGTGCTCCTCTTGCTATATAAAGCCATAAAAGATGGATTCAAAATGCGGAGCAAATTTGGAGAACACTTTTTCAGGATAAAATGAACTACAGGCAAGTTTGTAAAATAATAATACGGCACGCCACCACTTTGGCGGCAAGACGGACACTTCGTGTCCTACAAACCACCCCGGAAGGTAACGAAAACCAACGAGTTTTCGGAACCTCCCGGAAAGTCGTAGGCTTTCCGGTAGGGACTTCCCCCGGTTTGTCTTGCGCCATTGTGGCGTGCGGCTCGACTGGGGATGCGCCCTCCGGGCTGTCGAGTAGGTTGCAAAGCAACCGTCGCACCGCCACTTATGGCGCCATTGTAAACACTGTAGTATCAACGAATCGAAAATGAATCAAAAACCAAAACTGCTCATTGTGGCGGACACCTATTATCCAAAGGTAGATGGCACCCTAAAATTTATAGAAGAATTCCTTAAACGGGCCCAGGATAGTTTTGAAGTATCATTACTGGTGCCAGATTACGGAGTTAAGAAGGGAAAAAACGTAACCTACATCGCTGTTTCTAAAATATGGAAAGTGTCCGGATATTCAAACTTAAGATTATCCTGGAAAAATTTCCGCAAGATAAAAAACGCAGTCAAGGAAGCGGATATCGTCTTCGTACAGGGGCCGGCCATGATCAGTTATCTCAGCATTTATTATGCCCACAAGTATGGGAAAAAAACGCTATTCTACACCCACACCATCTCCTGGGAACTGTTCGAAAAATTCTTTCCGGCTATGCTGAAGAAACCATTTTACAGCATCATTAAAAAAATGTCCATAGCTTTGTACAATCGCTGTGATGAAATTCTCGTCCCTTACCATGAATTGAAAGAAAATCTTCAAAACGAAGGGGTGGATACAGAGATTACGGTTGCTCGTCTGGGTGTGGACATTGATGTCTTCAGTCCTGCTGCCGATCGGCGCTTAAGCAAGAAAAAACTGCATATGGATCCTGACAAAAAAGTTATCGGTTACGTCGGCAGAATTTCTAAAGAAAAAAACACTCATCTGCTGCTGGAAGCTTTCAAAAAACTAGAAAATCAAGAGAATCTTTTCCTGCTTATGGTCGGAGACGGTCCGAAAAGCCAAACCAAGGAATTTAAGGAAACCAAGAACTGCAAAGTTACCGGTTTTGTCCATACGGTGCAGGATTACCTGAAAGCCATGGATGTTTTCATCATG
This sequence comes from uncultured Methanosarcinales archaeon, assembly GCA_964373595.1. Classification (GTDB taxonomy): domain Archaea; phylum Nanobdellota; class Nanobdellia; order Woesearchaeales; family GW2011-AR9; genus JACPIL01. The sequence goes on from CAYJVI010000007.1 coordinate 3,625, forward strand.
CCCAGCTTGACGGAAACGACTTCTTTAGCAACCTTAGAAGCCATGTCCTCGGGCTTGCCGGTCATCACTACCAGTGTGGGATTTATCAAAAGTTATGTCATCAAGAATCACAATGGTATTTTCTTCCCCCGCAACAGCTCCAGCATGTTAGCAGTCAAGATCTCTAAACTATTAAAAGACCGGGAACTGCGGACAACCTTAGGACAGAATGCCCGCAAGACTGTTGCTTACGGATTTTCCTGGGAGAGATCGATCAACAGGATCAAGAGATTGTTGTTGAGAAGGTATTATAATTGATCTCTACATAACTTTTCTAAGGCCTTTTCAAATTCACCAGAAACATCTATAAATTAGTACCTATTATAGGAACTATTATGAAAAGCAAAGAAGAAAAAATCTTAGGGTTGTTCTTTGAGAATCCCACCAAAGAATGGCACTTTGAAGAGATAGTTAGAGAAGCAGATATCGCCAGAAGCAAGGCAGACGGATGGCTGAAAAAGTTTCTAAAAGTGGGATTGATTAAAAGAGTTAAAGAAAAAGGCAAGATGCCCTATTACCTTAGCAGTTATGATTTGCCAGAATACAAACATAAAAAAAAAGATTTTTGCCTTAGAAAAACTTCATCAAGTTGGCTTACTTAATCATTTAAGCAATCTGGAAAAAGCTAAAACAGTAATACTATTCGGCAGTTTTTCCCGTTCTGATTGGTATAAAGAAAGTGACGTTGATATATTTATTTATGGCAATCCGGAAGGCCTTAGCATAGCACCATATGAACTAAAATTACATAAAGATATACAATTATTCATCTGCCAAGACAAAACAGAATTGGCTAAGCTTGGTCCAGGATTAATCAGAAATATTATTAAAGGGAACCTTATCAAAGGAGATTTAGATTTCGTTACGGTGAACATCAATGCCTGAATACCTTACCCGGCAAGAAGCATTTTTGAAATGCAAAAAGGAAGGAAAATTTCTGGTTGTGGAAGAGATTGATAAGGAGAAAATAAAAGCAACATTGAAAATTGCAGAAGGAGACCTCGAGGCTGCTAATCTTATCAAGAAAAATATACCTAAAGGAAGCAATCTATGGAATAGCGTTTACAAGTTGTATTATGATGCTCAGGGAAGAAATCAAGAAAAAGGTATGATAATTGTTGAAAGTGTATTCTCATTGAAGACTAAAATAAATCTTCTAAAGTCTTCCGTACTTCTTGAGGCAATTCCGGGTTATCTATTTCTTGTACTCGTTCATAGCCAACCTTTGCCAACCACCTCTTAAACGGCTCTGCTTTGGGAGAAGGGATGGACTGGATTATACGAAATAAAGATTCAGTAGTAGCGCAGTCAGTTTCATAGTATTTTCCATCAGAGGCCGGTAATTTCAGTTGTACCCAAATTGGGGACAACTTGAGTTGAGTAAATTCCCTATCTTTAACCTTACCCAAATAAAGAATCCGCTAATTCCCGTTCCAATCTACTCACTTCCTTCGACATCACTCTGCCCTGTTGGAAAGAACTAGAAGCGAGTGATACGCAGCCAGTCGCAAATAAACAATAGACAATAGTAGAAAATGCAGCCCCATCATGTTGCAATTTATGATATGTAGCATACCCAAAAATAACCATCCCCGGTCCAAAAACAGTCGCAGAAGCATACTCTTCCAAGCGCACTCGTCTATAGTTATCTAAGAGAACTATTTTATCTTCCCCCATAAATAAGCGGGAATAAGCGTACTTTTAAAATATTGCTCCTCAAAGTAATAACATATATCCATATATCCCATCAGCAAAATCTTTAAAAAGGAAACCGAAAATTCTTTTCCCATATGGAGAACTACGTGTTTGACGAAGACACAGACAGCACGGAAAAAGTCCTCGAAGACAGTTTGGAATCATCCGAGGAAGGCTTCCTGCGAGGATACTCGAATGAAGAGGAGACCGACGAATGTGCTGAATGTGGCTCCGCGGTAAGCGAAGAAAAAAAGGTAGAAAAAGAGGTTGAAGGGGAAAAGTTAACCTTCTGCTCGGAAGCATGCGCAGAAGAGTTTAAGGAAAATTCATAAGCTCACTTTTGCAACGCTTTTTCGATTTTCCCCAGCGGCCAGCAATTAAGTAGATGTTTCTGTTCTATCCATCCGCGTCTGGCCATATTTACTCCGAGAAAATAGTAGGGCAGATGGGAAACATCATGGGCATCGGTGCTTAGGGCAAACTTGCATCCTACATCTAAACCAGCTTTGACCAGTTCACCAGGCAGATCCATCCTCTTAGGGGAACTGTTGATCTCGACAAAGACATTATGCTTTTTTGCAGTGTCAAACACTGTATCTAAATTCAAGGCTAATGGCTCACGTTCAAGTAAAAGCCTATCCTGGGGATGTCCTAGGATATTCACCGGATAATTGCTCAGGGCATCACAGACACGCTGGGTCATTTCCTTCTCCTTCATGTTGATAGCGACGTGCACGGAAGCGATCACCACATCTAATTTACGTAATTTTGCTGAAGACAAGGGTAAACTTCCATCCTTAAGAATATCAATCTCCACCCCGCTAAAAACCTTGATCCCTACTTTCTTCTGCACTTTTTCTATTTCTTTGAGATATCCGGCCAATCTTTTTTCCGTGAGAGGATTAGTTATCCCTATATGACCAAAATGATCGTTGAAAGAAATGAATTTTAATTTCAATTCTTCCGCTTTCTGGGCCATCTCTAACAACGAATTATTTCCATCGCTCCATTTGCTATGATTGTGAAAAACGCCATGAATATCTTTTGTTGTAACTAACTGCGGAAGCTTCCCCTGCTGCGCAGCGAGAAATTCACCTTTATTTTCCCTCAGTTCCGGCTCCGTATAGCGCAGCCCCAGCTTGGCGTAGATCTCTTCCTGTGTTTTTCCGGCCGCCCATTGCTTTCCTTTCAGCCTGAAAAGGCCATATTCACTTAAGGTGTATCCTTTCTTCAAAGCTAACTTCCGCAGTTCTATGTTATGCTCAGTACTGCCAATGAAATACAGCAAGGCAGAACCAAACTCCTTGTCCTGAACCACTCGTATATCGACCTGCATGCCAGTGCTTAACCGAACTGAACTTTTGGTGGCTCCTTTGGCTAATACTTCCTTGACATCCGGCATGGTAGTGAATACATCCATTACTTTATGCGGCTGAGAAGATATAGCCAGGAAATCTAAATCACCCACCGTTTCTTTACCCCGGCGATAGGAACCGGCAATCTCCACTTTTTTCACAAAGGGATATTTTTTAAGATGTTTGGTAATGGCATCAACAACAGGCAGAGCATGGAGATACAAGAACCTGGACGGCCTTTTCTTCAGCAATTCAATCCCGTGCAAAAGTGTTTCTTCTGTTTTCTCGCCGAAGCCTTCCAATTCCCTAACTTTATGCTGTTTGATGGCTTTCTCTAAATCCGGGACATCTTTCACTCCCAGCTTTTGGTACAGCACTTTAATCTTCTTCGGGCCTAAAGAAGGGATCTCATTCAATCCTTCCACATCAACTTTGACTTCCTTCTTCAGCTGCTCGTAATACTTCAGTTTTCCGGTTTCAATGATTTCCGCTATTTTCTCTCCAATATGCTTTCCCACGCCGGGAATTTCTTCCAATTCTCCACGCTTATAGACTTCTTCGATATCTTCTGATAAGGATTCTATGGATTGCGCTGCTCTTCGATATGCCTGCGGCTTAAACTCTACCTCCTGTAATTCTAAGATATCGGCAATATTGTTCAGAAGTTTAACGATTAATTGGTTTTTCATGCTCTTTTGGATTGAGAAAGGAGAGAAGATATTTATAAGTTTCTACGCACCAAAAGCATCGCCACAAATCCCCAGAACTATTTTATAATCCATCATTTCTAAACTAATTAATGATTATTTAATTATATATCGTTTCAAAACCAACAATCCTTATTAACAACAATTAAATCCTCAAATACATGCCCCACATCCATGAAAAGATAGACTTCACCGCAGAAGTTTTTATCGTATACCAAAACAAAGTTCTTCTCAGAATACATGACAAATACAAGAAGTGGCTCAGCGTCGGCGGCCACATAGAATTAGATGAAGACCCAAATCAGGCGGCTATCCGCGAAGTCAAGGAAGAAGTGGGATTAGATGTTGCCTTATACCATGAGCCTTGGTGCCAGCTGACGGAAGCACAAGAATACCAGGAATTAATCCCGCCGCAATTCATGAACATCCACAAAATCAACGATACCCATCAGCATATAACTCTGGTTTATTTTGCCAAAACCAGCACGGATAACCTGATTTTGTCAGAAACTGAAAAGAGTGATGGCTGCAAATGGTTCACTAAAGAAGAATTAGATTATCCTCAATATCAGGTTGGGGAGGTCATTAAAATGTACGCTAAAACTGCTTTGGAAAAGTTAGCTAAGAAATAAATTATTTATCTTATCTTTTCCGAACACCCAATAAATAAGCGCTCTCATCATCTACACGATGACAGCCAAAAGTCCTGCTGCAGCCGCTGACACCCCAAAACTGAAGATAGGGAACATTTCTTGGCGGCGGAAAAAGAATAGATACTAATCCTTCCCTTCTGGTGTTCTGCGCAAGAACGGCAAGAAAATTACCTAAAGTAAGGCCGTCTCCAGCCCAATAATTCAGCACCTCATTTCGTTCCGCATCTGCAGGGCATAATTTCTTCCCATTGTATTCTTCTACCAGAGTTCTGCTTAAATGCAGTCCTCCTAAAGAGCCATATTCTTCCGGAGTTAATTCTATCACTCCATTGGCAACTTTCTTTTGAAGAAGAAGATCTTGCAAAGAAGCATTCCAGCCAACAATCCGCGCATTCCCCTCAGGATGGCGGGCAACAGCATCAGTAAAATCAAAATATCGTTCCATCCACGCCTGCAGGACTTTAGGAGAATGCTGAACTTTCGCAATCCGTTCCATATAATCAGCAATACTAAAATGAGTTCGGCCGTCTCCCAGAACTTGAAGCGCTGTTTCAGCTAACTTTCCCGGATACTCTTTGTACGGCAACGCCAGTTCATAATCTTCATGTAACGATAACACATCCATAAACCAGCTTCACAGGGAGATATTTAAAAAAGTATCTATGCGTTCCTCTAAATTTTCTTTTCGTATTGTTAAAAACCGGGCGCTTCCATCCATTTCCATGCAGCTGTCCAGCAGGAAATAAAAACCTCCGGCTCCCAGCAAGCGGCCCTGCGGCTGTTCTACATCAATATCACGGTAGGGATGAAAGTGACTTACTCGATCGCTGTGATTGGCTATCCTTACTATATCTAAATATGTTCGCAACTCTTCTACGCCTCCAGCGGCAGTGACAAGGCGGGGCAGATGATAAAAACAACCAATATAATTCTCGCCTTCCGGCAGTTCCATGCGGGGATGAAAATCTCGAACAACAGCGTATCTCTCCGGCAGATTATGGATGCCTTTTTCGAATTCTAAATAGGAATAAATATTTATATCACCAGAAAGAGGGTTGCCTTCCAGAAGAGCATGTATTTCTGGATCGTATAAAGGAACAGCAAATTCATTCTTGCCGGTAGGATTTCTGGTCAAACCAGTCTCCTTAGCCAGTTGTATCCGTTCCGGTGTAAGTAATCCCGCGCCATGAACAGTAATGCCGACATGAGCTCCTGCTTTTGTTTTCCCTACTATTTCTTCAGTCTGAACAGTAAATGGCAAGTTCCATAACGGATCATCAAATGTAGCTAAGCAGCGTGCTTGGAGAAATTGCGGCAGGGTAAGAATAGAGCCATAGTCTTGCGCTCCCCGTAATGCCGTGACTATATTTTCGCTGTAGAATGATTTAGTAAAGCCTTGTTTGAGGATGTAATTATTTTGTTCTGGTTCAATTTGAGAGATACAATGATCTCGGATGATTAACATACATAATGGGAGTAATAGCCAGTTATATAAAAGTTTATTAAATGCCGAACATAAATCAACAGATATGGAAACAAAAGAACGCACCCATTTTTTCCTGCTTTTTTGCGCAGGTGCTACAGCTACTGCCGCAGGAGATCTGTTACGCAGTTACGGCATCAATAATACATTTACTGACATCTTACCTAATTATGCCAGGCCAATTGCCGTAGGAAATGGACTTCTGGCAATCCTCAACGATGTGAAAAAATCAGACCTCACTGACATTAACTTACTTACGACAGGAGCGTACCTTGCAACAGAAATTGGGCAGCGATACCATATTCTTCCCGGCGTCTTTGATAGGAATGATCTCATAGCGTATTTCTGCGGCGGGATTACTTCAGTACTAACAGGGCTTTATATCCAACGGGAGCACAAATAATTTAAATAGAATGTGAATCGTAAAACAACCATGAGAAAAGTATTTGGCGTTCTGTGGGCTACGAAGAAAGAATTGTCTGATTTAGTACAAACGGGCGAAGTGGTTGGCCCTATCCACATCCAATATTTTGGTAAAATCTACAAGAGACATCATAAAGATTCCACTGAAAAAAAGGCTATTCAAGTTAAAGCTGTCCACGAGTTATTTAGCAGAGCAGCACAAGCAGCAATAAAAAATAATTATGATATATTTACGTGCTCCAAGCAGGATGCAAATATCACGGAATATTCCATTGGTATCGGCTTTGAATGTGAATTCTACTCCATCGCAAGAACCCCAAAAACGATTTTTAGAAGATATTTCCTACAGACACCATCATAAATACCACTAATTTTAAAAACCAATTCGTCGTTCTTCTTCAAATGACGTTAGACTGGAATAAAATCCAACAAAAGTGGCAGAAGCAATGGGAGAAAGCAGAACTGGGCAAAGCGTCAGTCCGGAAAGACAAGGATAAATTCTTCATGATTTTTGCCTATCCGGGAATCTCCGGTTTCCTGCATGTCGGCCATATGCGCGGTTTCAGCTACACCGATGCTATCTGCCGGTACGAACGATTGAAAGGCAGGGAAGTCCTCTTCCCGGTAGGAACGCACGCCTCTGGAAACCAGGCTATCTCCTTCGCCAATAAAGTCAAAAACAAAGATGAGGATTGGATTAATTACCTGCTCAACAACGGCTGCCCCAAAAGCAAAATAAAAGAGCTTGCAACCCCGGAAAAAATAGTTGAATACTTCAATGAAGTGTACGTCAATGACTATTGGAAAAAATTCGGCTTTCTCTGCGACTGGAACCGATTTACCTGCACTATTTTTCCAGACTACGAAAAATTCATCCAGTGGCAGTTCAAGAAATTACAACAAAAAGATCTCTTAATCCAGAAACCATATTTTGCTGCCGCCTGTATCATTCACGGTCCCGTGGCAGTTGATCCCTCTGAAACAGACATCTCCAAAGGAGGCCATGCCGAAAAAAATGAATACACCCTCCTCAAGTTCAAGTTAGAAGATGATTTTCTGGTTGCCGCTACTTTACGCCCAGAAACCATCTACGGACAAACTAATCTCTGGATCAATCCGGAAATAAAGTATCTCCGCGTGGAAGTGGAAGGCGAAAGCTGGATCATGAGCCGGGAAGCGGCAGAAAAACTGCAGTATCAAAAAGATGACGTTCTCTTGAAAGAAGATGTTGATGTGAAAAAGTTCATCGGCAAATATACCAAAGCGCCAGGAATTGAACGGGAAATAATCATCCTTCCTGCAACCTTTGTCAATGCCAATGTGGGAACCGGAATTGTCACCAGCGTTCCAGGCGACGCGCCATACGACTATGTTGCTCTCAAAACCCTACAGGAAAATCCGCAATTATGCAAAGCCTACAACCTCAATCCACAGGAAGTAAAAAACATTTCCCTCATCCCTATCATTAAAACAAAAGGGTATAAAGAATTCCCGGCCAAGGAAATCGTGGAAAAATTACAGATAAAATCCCTCTCTGATCCAAAGCTGGAAGAGGCCACCAAAGAAGCTTACAAAGCCGGATTCCATGCCGGAGTAATGACCGAGGTCTGCGGAAAATATGCCGGGAAAAAAGTAGAAGAAGCCAAAGAGCTTATCAAAGCTGAACTCCTGCAGTCCGGCAAGGCAGAGGTATTCCATGACTTGAGCGAAGAAGTGATCTGCCGCTGCGGAAATAAAGTAGTCATCAAGAGAATTGACGACCAATGGTTCATCCGCTATTCTGATCAGGAATTGACCGCAAAAAGCAAAGACCATGCTCAAAACATGGACATCTACCCGCAAGAATACCGGGAGCATCTCCCGGCGATTCTAGACTGGTTCGGCGACCGGGCCTGCACCAGATTAGGAAACTGGCTGGGCAGCAGATTTCCGTTCGATGAACAATGGATTGTTGAGCCCATCAGCGATTCCACACTCTATCCCGCGTATTATATTGTCTCAAAATTTGTCAACAATGACACTATCAGCAGGCAGGACTTAACCGAAGAATTCTTTGACTACGTCTTCCTGGGAAGTGGCGAAGGAAAGAAAAAATGGAAACCGATCCGCGAGGAATTTGAATATTTCTATCCCCTCGACCTTAACCTGGGAGGAAAAGAACATCAAACCGTGCATTTCCCGGTTTTTATCATGAACCATCTGGCCATTTTACCACCAGATAAATGGCCGAAAGGAATTCTGGTGAATTGGTGGGTAATCGGTAAAGGCGGAAAAATCTCCAAAAGCAAGGGAGGCGCAGAACCTATTCCAAATGCTATTGAGAAATACGGCGTTGATGCCATGCGCTTGTATTATGCGCATATCGGATCGCCGCATGTGGATGTAGTCTGGACGGAAGAAGCAGTGCTGAATTACAAAAATGCCTTGGAAAGAATTTATGCGCTGGTTGAAGAATTACAAAAATTAGATGGGAAAAAGAAAGTCATTGACTCCTGGTTATTATCCCGGACACACCAACACCTCAAAGAATGCAGCCGGGTTATGGGGACCTATAATCTCCGTGAATTGGCTTCAGTAGTATATTATGCTCTGTACGATGATTTGAAATGGTATCTCCGCCGCGGAGGAGAACATAAAAAAGTGATCCAGGACGTTCTTTCCATCTGGACACGATTGATGAATCCCATTACCCCGCATTTGAGTGAAGAAGTGAATGATTCTACTGAATTGGTTTCGGCATCACTATGGCCAAAAATTGAAGAAGAAAAAATCAGCAGGAAAGCTGAAGCAGGAGAAGAGCTGGTGAAGATGACTATAGAAGGGATGCGCAAGGTGCTGGCATTGACAAAAATACAAAAACCGGGAAAATTCATTCTCTTTGCGGCAGAAAAATGGCTGTATGGATTGTTCAATATTGTAGCAAAAGAAATCAAGGTCACCCGAAATACCGGAGAAGTTATGAAACGCGTCCTATCTCAGGAAGAGATGAAGATACGGGGAAAAGACGTCAGCAATATTGTAATCAGTTTAGTGAAAGATGTCACTAAAATCCCCTCTCTGGTCACTTCGCAGGAGGAAGAAGTAAAGACGCTCCAAGAGGCAAAAGAATTCCTGGAAAGAGAATTCAACTGCAGCGTAGAGGTGATGCCGGCAGAAGACAGCGAGCACCCTAAAGCGAAGTCGGCCTGGCCGGGAAAAGTAGGGATACTGGTGGAATGAGTTATCCAGAAAGAATTGTAATCCACTAGATTTAAAAAGAAGCAGCAAGGCATAATTTTATGGGTAAAGAAGATACAGATTTTGATTCTTTAGAGGTATCTTTTTTTGCTAAAAAGGCCCTCGAAGAAGGAATTCCATTCAACAAGATCAACCTCTACTTATCTAATCACAATCCGAATAATATTGTTAAAGTACGGGCTAGGATGCTTGAATTGCAGCAAGAGTGTGATTTATCACACCTGAAAGGAAAACCTGTCGATTTCAAAGAGATGCAAAATCGTGGTTTCAAAGATGAAAATTATATAGGGACGATACAAGTTCCGGTCGGAGCAGTGGGCCCAGTCAAAATCAAGAAAGCTCGACATCTGGAACGACCAGAATTAACATACCTTTTAGCAACAACAGAACGAAGCCTTATTGCCGGAGCAAATGCCGGAGCAAAAATCATCAACCAAGCTGGCGGCGTAGAAGTCCAAGCCTACACGGAAACAAATCTTATTGCCCGGTCTTCAGCGTTTGTGATACGCGAATTCACTCGTATCCCGGAGTATATGGGCAAAATAAAGTTATTATTAGCGGATCATGAAACTATCGAAGCAGTAATCCGCGACGGATACGGGCCATTCAGAGGATCAGAACATGCCCGTTTCGTGAGCGCTGAACTTTTTAGCGAAGATGATTACCTGTATATTAGATATAATATTGATCCTGGCGATGCTGCCGGCCATAACATGGTTACTAAAATAGCTTTCGTCCTTAACAACTATCTGATGGAAGAACTAAAAAAGAAAGATTTGCCGCTGGAACACCTTATTCTTAGCGGCGGCTTGTGCAAAGACAAAAACGCTGCTGCAATAAACCTAGACAGAGGCATAAAATTTCAAGCGCGTGTAACCGTGCCTTACAATATATGCAGGCAGTTTGGCATTGATCCTGAAAAAACAGAAGAAGCGTCCTTTGTCAAAAATTATTTAGGCCAATCAATAGCCGGCGGCTTGCGCGGGAATAATTCGTCTATTGCTAATCCTTACACTGCTATGGCTATTGCTTACGGACAAGATGCGGCTAATGCCATTGAAGCTTCGCAGGCGCGCACCGTTATCAAAAACCGTGATGAAACACTCCATTATTCCGTGAATGGAAATATACTTTGCGGAACTCTGGGAGGAGGAACAGAATGGCCCTGCCAACGGGAAGCATTAGAAATGCTGGGAGTGTATGGATCGGATCCAGAACATCCTGGACTGTATAAAGCACGATTTGCAGAAGCTGTGGCCGTAGCATTTTTACTGTCTGAAGTTGCGGTCCACAGATCTTTAATGACTGGTGAGGAAGGATTAGGGTCAAGGCATTTTAAGTCTCATAACGGAAAAATGAGGAAACAGTAAAAACAGTTACGTTTATATTCATCCAGGCCATTTCTTCCCCATGAAACGAACCCAGCTACGCAGCAAGGAGATCAGCAAGGAATTAGAAGACTATAAAATTGAAATCAACAAAAAAGACCAAGTGGAATTGATCGAAGACAAACATAAAATAATTCTCATTGACAAAAAACCAGCTTTTTTTTACTATAAAGACAAACCAGTTCCCACACTCAGATTTCTGCAGGAAAATAATGTCTTAAAGAGAATTACTGTAGATATGGGCGCAGTAAAATTTGTGGTCAATGGAGCAGATGTGATGCGTCCTGGAATTGTAGAGATTGAATCGGGGATTGCCAAAGATGATTTTGTTTCTGTGATTGATAAAAACAACAAAAAGTCATTAGCAGTAGGAATCGCACTCTTCAACAGCGAAGAGATGCAAGCCATGAAAACCGGAAAGGTGATTAAGAATATCCATTATGTCGGAGATGAATTGTGGAAGATGGAAGTATGACATCACAGATAAGTTTTTAAACTAAATCTCTTAAAAAGATAAAATGCATACACAAAAGATACATTTACCAGAAATTAAAGATAACGACTTAGTTATCGTAAGTGATGATGGCTGTACTAGCTTATTTTATTCTGATGGAAAAGTTGCCCAAACCTATTTAGAGATTACTGATCTCGAAGCAGAATTAGCCAAGGTTGAAGTTCCTGAGAGTGTAAAGGAAGAGGCCAGAAAAAGTACTTATGATGAATATGGGAGAGTTTTTTCTGGAAAATTTATAGAAGATTTGGCTGCGGGACGAATTAGTGATGCTACAGAGTGGTATAAACAAGATAGTGTAATTGAAAAAGGCATTTCAGAAGGGTATCTAAAAGAAGTGGTTGATAGATTTGGCATGAATGCTCAGTTAAAACACATCATTTTACGCAACCATAATACCCCTTTTCTATTATTTGGTACACGCGGAGATGTCCTAGACTTAGGAATTAGAACCCATGCTTGGAAATTTGGAGAAGTTAGTTGTGAAGAGGTTTTACCTAATTTTCATTCAAGAAGCCCAGAATATATTGATATCCCAGTGCATCAATTTCAAGTGGCAGTGGTCGGCCCAGAAAATATAAAAAACGCATTGCGAGTAACGCCGCAAGGAACAGTATTAAGCTCTTATCTAACCAAGAATGGAGTACTCCCATAATAGCTCTTTTTCTTTAAGCAATTTGCGGAGCAGGCCATATTTTCGGCGCATACCATAATTTATATGAAAGACTGAAAGACATCTCACCTTGCCGAATAAGACTGCCGGAAATAGATAAGTTTTAATACGACATTTTATTCTTTTGGTCATGATCACCCACAAGACCATGGAAAAAGCCCTCATAGAAGAGCTAAAAAAGAGCAAAGAATATCTTGAAGCATTGAAGATTGTAAAATCTAATTCTCAAGGCAAGATTTGGTTGATAGGGGGAATGGTATCAAGAAGTATTATTAAATCAATCTATGGCCATTTACAACTCAAACATGATCTTGATTTTTTAGTTGAAAAATTAAACAATAAGCTAGTTATTCCTAAAAATTGGAAAATTTCAAAAAACAGGTTTGAGAATCCTAAATTAATAAAAGGAAATACTGAAGTAGACATAGTTCCCTTGGAGACTGCTGAATATATTAGAGAAAATAAGCTTAAGCCTTCCATTAAAAATTTCCTTGCCGGAACACCACTAGACATCCAAGCAGTAGCATTTGATATTGAAAAAGAAAAGCTGATTGGACCTTTAGGAATAAAAGCACTGCAGAAGAAAGAAGTTCGCATCAATAATAGTAAAAGATTCTTAGCCAGGACTCAAAGGAAATCCCGGACCTCTGAAGAATTGCTTCAACAAACGGCAAAAAGTCTTAAATTTAAACCAATCTTTCAATAATATGATCACCCACAATACCACTCAGAAAACCATCTCCAAAGAAGAAACTCGTTGCCATTCTTTTTTCTCTCAAGCTCGAGGATTAATGTTCCGAAAAAAACAAAACCTGATCATGATATTCGACAAAGAAAAAAAAGTATCTCTGCATATGTTCTTTGTTTTTTATCCGATTGACGTTCTTATCCTCAATGAAAAAAAAGAGATCGTGGAAATCAAGCGAAACTTCAAGCCGTTTACTTTCTGGAATTCACAAGAAAAAGGAAAATACGCAGTGGAGTTGGCGTTTAAAGGAGAGTATGAAGTTGGGGATAAGGTAGAAATAAAATAATTCACATCCACAAATCCTTCCTCACATAGGTCTGCAACCGAGCGCTGAGACCTAAACCGCAATAACATTCAGGAAGATCAGAAAACCAAATATGCGCTGCAAACATATCCAAGCTAAAATAAGTGGCCTTGCTTTCCATGGTCTCCTGATATGCTCTTTCTACTACTTTATCAAATAAAGAAACCCAGGGAGCATAGAGATCAAACCAAGTCGAAGGCATCATCTCAATAATCTGTTTTTCTTCCGCCAGAGGAACTAATCTCAACGAAAATCTATCGACGTGGACAAAAGGAAACAAGGTTGTAAACAGAGGAGTAGTCTGATATGATTTTTGCGCAAAAGAAAGTTCCTCCCGCAGTATTAACGGTAAAATCTCTTCATTAAAGCGTTGAGCAAGATAATAAACATTGTTCGAAGACACCACTGGCACAGGCATTTTTTTTATCATGGCATAATTCCTTTGAAGAGTTTAGGGGCATGCCCGCAGTCGAATCAGCATAGCCTTATTAGTGTAACCCTGGCGGCTTCTCGGGTTTGCGCTCCCCTGAACATGAAGTTTGCAGGTTAAGGCTGCTTCTTTCCAGATCTGACCTGATTCCCAGCAAGTCCATCCCAAAGGACAAACCGTCGTCAAAGACCGCGAGGACCAATAAAACCAAGCTAACCCTTCCTTGGGCTTCGGCTCCGTGTGAAGTCCATTCACGGTCACAGCGCAGGACTAGCGCGCCAGCCTAGCTCTCCCTCGGTACTAAGACTCATTTGTATTCTATATTATATAAAAGTTTAGTTTAGAAATCGTAAATTTAAAATAGCTTCTTTCATTTACAATCCCGTGAATACAAAAGAATTGTATCTTCTGATCATAGAAGAAGAAAAACCACTCAAAAAGCCATTTATAGAGATTGTCACAGACATACTGCCACCAGATTCCTACATAACAAAACCAAATGCGCATAATCTGGCTTTCTGGAAACAACAGGAGCAGCCGCACACGCCCCATTCACTTGCCAGCAGCTACCTAAAAAAGGTAAAAGATGTCAGCAATCTTTTTCATGATATCTTTAAAGGACACTGGAGTTACGAAAATATATGTAAAACTCTTCTCGAAGCGCCGGTTACCTATGCCTGTCCTGAGGCTTACAAAAAAATACGACCAGTCTACAAAAAAGAAAACGAAGAGGACGCAGAGTTTGAACCTGTAGCCCATTTTGATGTTAAGGAAGGAATTATTATTTCCTTAGAACAAAAAGAAAGCAGCTATCTGGAATGCACCATAGCGCACGAATTTGGACATTACCTCCATCACCGCTGGTATCCGGAAAGATTTACTAACAGCGATCCTACCATGAAAGAAATCGTTGCTATCTTTGTCCAGGAACAGTTAGACCACCGCAAAACGTACCGTGAAAAAACGCTGCATTCCCGGGCGCAACAAATCTTAACTCAGACCAGGCAGAACCGCCTTTATCAGAGCATGACTACGGCAGAGCAATGGAATTTCCTGGTTTACTTTACCTTTCATGGAGCGCTGCGCGGATATTTAGAAGGCGGTTCATAAATCAGGCACAGTAGAAAAAGTCGCCGCCTAGGCCAAGATGCGAATGAAGAACAGAGATTGCTCTGCACCTGTTGGTAGTTGGTTTTCTTAAAAATAAACATTGATGATTCAACGAAATTACTGAAAGAAAACCACTGAATGAGCGGCCAAGGCGACTTTTTCGAGATTTTCTACATCTATGAGAATTCTTTAAGAGAAGCTGGCGCTTCTCTTAAAGAATTCTCATCGCTTCAGAGCCAGTAAATCCCAAACATTTTTAAATGATTTAAAAAACATTATTATTCTATGGTCGAA
>CAYJVI010000008.1:0-17768 GCA_964373595.1 uncultured Methanosarcinales archaeon
CTAGCTAAACATTTATAAATAAAGTATCTTTGCACCATAAAACAAGTAAATACAGGAGAAATCTATTCTCTGTATATTTAGGAGGAGTACACAAAATGGAAGGAACAGTAAAATGGTTTGATGGTAAGAAAGGCTACGGCTTTATCGTTTCAGGCGATGGTCAGGAGTTTTTTGTCCATTTCACGGCAGTGCCGAGAGGCGTCCGCTTGCGTGAAAATGATAAAGTGTCCTTTGACGCTGTAGAAACCGAACGCGGAAAGCAGGCTCAAAACGTGCAGCTGCTGGAAAAAGGGCCAGCACCGGAACGAAAACCGATGAGTAAAGCGCCCGGCGAAGAATCGGAAGAATCAGAAGAAGAGTCTTACTAAGAAGAAAGCGGATAATTTTTTTCTTCTTTCTCTTTTTTTTATTTATACTCGTCCAAAATCATCCCCATAACGAGTAATGTCATTCTCATCAAAGTTTCCAAAAGCAATTTCTAAAACCCGGACAGTTTCTTTTTCCGACGAAAGACGGTGTTTTGCCCCTTTGGGAACAAATATTTTTTCTCCTGCTTTGAGATGGTTTTTTATGCTTTCTATTTCTGCGACAATTCCGTCGTCGAGAGCTATCCACAATTCTTCACGGTGCTGGTGGGATTGGAGTGAAAGGCGCTGTCCTGCCTTTATCTCTAAAATCTTTACCGTAGAAACCTCATTGGCGGTAAATCGGTCAAATTTCCCCCATGGACTTTCAGTCCGGATTATTTTATTGAGAATTTCTAGGGCACGTAATTGTTTCAGGGTATCGTCAGGAGATTTTACCGATATGCAGTCCACAATTTTCGTGGCAGGGAAGTCGTTTCCCCCTGGATGAATTTTGTCTCCGAAGAAGAGGATATTGTTTAAAGGAATGCTGTGGTATTGCGCAAATTTCTGAATCCCCCACTCTTTATCCAAGCCTTTTTTGGTGATATCGATTGAAGTTGTTCCGCCTATTTTTAATTCGTATTTATTCTCATCCAGATACTGTCTGAGGAACTCTACCCAGATCCTGCGTTTCTCTCCAGTCGGGTCATACGCCTTTTTCATTTCAAGAGGAGCATTTCTTCCAATAGCTGATAAAGTGATTTGGGAGTCGCGATCCTGGAGCTGATCTTCTTTTGTAGTAAGTGGTTTAATATTGAAATGCTCAACCACTCTATCGAGAGCGCTACATATTTCTTTTTTTTCTTCTTCAGAGAAAGAGAAATTGTATTTCAACTCAGCTTTATCCTTCTCCATTTTGGTGTAATTTGTTCCGGTTGTTGCCAGTAGATGGTGTTTTTCTTTTACTCTTGAAGAAATCATCTTCATTAAATCTTCACTTTTTGTTCCGCTTATAAATGCGAACTCATAGCCCTGCTGAATCATTTGAGAAATCTGTCCCGCCATCTCTGCAGAAATCTGCTGGCAGCTTTCGCAGATGGTATCATCAACATCGGCGATGATGACTTTTTTTTCCTTGAAGTTAATCGCCGGCTTAAAATGAGTATTTGCATAGTAATATTTCTCCAAAGTGTCAGTCGGGAACCATTGCCCTTGGTGGATATAGGCGGAAATCTTTTCCTGAGGCGCAAGTTTTTCAAAACAGTCTTTTTCTATAGAAGATTTCCCTTCCGGAAGCATTTTCAGGCATAAAGGATCGACAATAAAAGCGCCGGCATTGATTAGGGTAGAGGGAGCTTCTTCCCGTTTTGGTTTCTCTACAAAGGTTATGATCTTGTCCTGCTCTAATTTTGCCACCCCAAAATTCTCCACATCTTCGCGAGGAGTCAGCGCCATGAGAATAGATGCAGCACTTGCAGAGAATTCTTCCAGCATTCTAGAGTAATCGATATCCATTATATTGTCTCCCCACACCAGGAAGAATGGTTCTTTAATGCCAGCAGCAGCTTTCTTTACTGCGCCGCCAGTTCCTAAAGGTTCAGATTCGATGGAATAAGAAATAGAAACGCTCAAATTCACGCCGTCTTTAAAATAATCTTGAATTTGCTCAGCTTTGTAGCCTGCAGATATGATGATATTCTTAACACCATGTTTTACCAGCTGTCTGATAGTATGCTCAACCATAGGTTTCCCGTGAAGGAGAAGTAATGGTTTGGGGGTGGAATCTGTCAGAGGACGAAGTCTAATTCCAAGACCGCCGGCAAGAATGATTGCTGTTGATACCACTTTTAGTTCTGGTATAAGAGACGGGGTTTAAATGCTTATGAAAAAAGAATCGTAACCTTTTTAAATAAGCGCCAAATTAAAGGTCTTGGACGGCCATAGGGGCGTGGATCACCCGATCCCGTTTCGATCTCGGAAGTTAAGCGCGTCTCCGTACTGGGTTATACTGCATTAGCGTGCGGGAACCCCGGTAAGCTGTCCACAAACCTTTTTTGCGCCTAAGCGAAAAAAGGTTTATCAAAATTCTGTCAAGTGGAACTTCACTATGTTCAGTTCCACGAGCAAGCACTAATTTTTAATTTCTCTACTTCTTTCAATAAAACCCCTCTTCCACAATACTTTTAAACCATTTCTGGTTGATTTTTCCTCATGGATGTGGTGATACTCGCAGCTGGTTATGCTACCAGACTTTACCCTTTAACTGAAAATACACCTAAACCGCTGTTAAAAGTGGGTAATAAAACAATTATCGAACATATTCTATCTAAACTAGAAGCAGTTAAAGAGGCAAGTCAAGTCTATATCGTCACCAATGACAAATTTTATCCGATATTTAACTCTTGGATTAATAACATAAGAACGCCGCTCCAGATAAAAATCCTCAACGACAGTACCAAAAGCAATGAAGACCGCTTAGGCGCAATAGGAGATATTCATTTTGTGGTAGATAATGAAAAGATCAATGATGACATTTTAGTTATTGCCGGAGACAATTTATTTGGATTTACCCTTCCTCGCTTTGTAGAATTCTTTAATCAAACAAAATCCTCTATAGTTGCTTTCCATGACCTCAAATATCCAGAAAAAGTAAAGGAAAAATATGGGGTAGGAATATTGCAAGGAAGCAAAGTGATTGATTTTGAAGAAAAACCGGTAAATCCCAAAAGCTCCCTGGCCAGCACTGCCTGCTACTTGTTCAAAAAAGAAGATTTAAAGCATATTGCAGCATTAATCAAAACACAGAAAGCAGATGCTCCGGGAAATCTTATTACGTATTTAGCTCAAGTCTCTGAAGTTCATGGCTTTGTGTTTGATGAGCATTGGTTTGACATCGGAACATTTGAATCGCTGCAGGAAGCTAAAGAGGCATATCAACCATGAAAATCAGCATCTTTGGCGTAGGATATGTAGGCCTGACCACAGCAGCATGTTTGGCTAACTTGGGCCATAACATTATATGCGTCGATGTCGATCAGGAAAAAATCAAATCATTAGAAGAAGGAAAAATTCCTTTCTTTGAACCTGGATTGCCGGAATTAGTTGCCCAGAACAGGAAAAGGGGAAGACTGTTATTTACCACCAATGCGGTAGAAGCTATCAACTTTGGAGAGATCATCTTTAATTGTGTCAATACTCCAAGTCGCGAGGACGGCTCTGCAGACTTACAATCTGTTTTTTCCGTAGCTAAAATTATTGGAGAATACCTTACCGGATACAAAGTGATTGTCAACAAGAGTACTGTGCCTCCTGGAACAGCCAGAAAAACTGCAGAGATCATTGCTGAGAATTGTAAACAAGCCATTGATTTTGACATCGTCGCTAACCCGGAATTTTTACGCGAAGGGAATGCCATCAGAGCTTTCAACTATCCGGACAAAATTGTCCTCGGAAGCGGCTCCGACCGGGCGCTCTCTATTATGCGGAGAGTGTATTCGGGAAGATTGCGGACCTATCTGCCTATCGTGGAAACCGACTGGGAAACTGCGGAAACCATCAAGTATGCTAATAACACTTTTCTGGCCACTAAAATTTCTTTCATCAATGAAATGGCTAACATCTGCGATGAAGTGGGGGCAGACATCAAGATTGTAGCCTTGGCGTTAGGGCTTGACTACCGCATATCTCCAAGATTTCTCAATCCCGGAGTAGGCTATGGGGGAAGCTGTTTTCCAAAAGATGTCAAAGCGTTAATAGCGACAGCCAGGCAGCAGGGATATCAAGCCAGACTCTTTGAAGAAGTAGATGCGGTCAATGAACGTCAGAAAAAACGCGCCGCGCAGAGAATTAAAAAAGTATTCAACGGAGATATCGAAGGGAAAACATTCACGGTTTTAGGCCTTTCCTTCAAGCCGAAGACCAGTGATATGCGTGAAGCGCCATCTATAGTTATTATTAATGAATTGCTTGCTGCCGGCGCAAAGATTAAGGCCTACGATCCAGCCGCGATGGAAGAAGCAAAGAAAATATTCGGGGGAGAGATACGCTATTGCGAAAGTATTGAGGAAGCAGTAACGGGAAGCTCAGCTCTTCTGATGGTGACCGAATGGGACGAATTCAGAAGCCTTAACTTCAGCGAAATAGGAAAACTGATGGAAGAAAAAATTATCTTTGACGGCAGAAACATCTATGAGCCGGAACTCATCCGCGAAGAAGGATTTGAGTATTACGGAGTGGGCAGAAGATGAAAGTTTCCATCGTAATCATTTTTGATAGATTCAGAGAAGAAAAAATTACCCGGCTCCTGTCGTCGATGAAAGATCAATTGAAAAATCATGAATGTGAAGTTCTCTTAGTGCAGGAATCAAATCTTCCCGTTGCTTTGCCGAAATTACCGATGAAAATAAGACACATTACTGTTCCAGAGAAACAAGGCATCCCTTTCAATAGAAATCAGGGAATAAAACATTCTCGCGGCGACATCATAGTCTTTATCGACGACGACTGCTGGGTGCAGGAGAAATGGCTTTCTTCATTACTCCAACCTCTGGAAAATAATCCTGAACTTCTGGCCGTTACCAGCGGAACAAAAATACCGCCATCAAATTTTCTGGGCAATTGCATCTCCGCTTTAGGATTTCCGGGGGGCGGCTCTTTGGGATTTGAAAAAATATGGAAAGTTTCCCCGGAAGGGCATACTAACCATATAGCAGCGGGAAACTGCGCCTTGCGGAAAGATATTTTTCAAAAAGCAGGCTGGTTTGACGAAGCCCTGAAATATGGGGCAGAAGACGCCGAATTTTCTTTTCGGCTGGAAAGAGCGGGCATTCCGGTAAAATATGCGCCGGAAGGGTATGCTTTTCATGAAGCAAGGAAAACCTGGCCCTCATTTGTGCACTGGCAGCTGAGGAGAGGAAGAGCAAATTATCATTTTAAGAAGAAAGTTATTAAAGTAAGTGGATTTGTGAAACTACGGGTATGGTCGGCAAAGAATGTCTTGAAAGAGAACTTATTCAGCTGGCGTTTTCCGGTAGTATTCAGCTTATTGGGGATAAGTTTTATAATCCAGCAATGGGGATATTATAAAGAGAAATGGAAACATGAGTCCTAAAAAGGTTAACGCAGATCAGATAGAGGTTAGTGTGGTTATCCCTAGTTATAACGCAGAACGTTTCATTGAGAAATGTTTAGATTCATTATATTTACAGAAACAAAATTTTACCTATGAAATCATTGTAGTTGATAGTTCTTCAGATTCGACGCCAAATATAATCCTTCAGAAATTCCCGCAGGTACGTTTAATTCATCTTGATCAGCAGACCTATCCAGGAACAGCAAGAAACATCGGGGTAGAACAATCCCGTGGAGAGATTATCGCTTTTTTGGATTCTGATTGTGTCGCCCAACAAGGGTGGCTGTCTAAAGCTGTGGAAGAGGTCAGAAAAGGACATCTTATTGTTGGCGGAGGGATTAAAAATAATAACCCCCATAGTATGATCAGCAGGGCTGATTTTATTCTGACCTTTAATGAATTCGTGGTAGGCAAACCTTCCGGCAAGCTGGCGTTCATACCAACCTGCAATTTTGTCTGCACCAAGAAAGTCTTTCAGGAAATTGGCGGTTTTGATCCTAGATTTTCAGTGGGGGAAGATACTTTATTTTGCTACCGGGCGGCACAGCGTTATGAATTATATTTCTGTTCAGAAGCCGCCGTGGCCCATACTAATCGGGAAAAGTTCAAAGCGTTTTGGAGGCACCATTATAATTTTGGAAAACATTCGGCAGTTCTTCGGAAGAAAATTGATCTGCCTGGCAAGATTTTTGCCCGATATCCGCTCTTAGCGCTATTTGTTCCCGCGGTAAGAATGGGAAGAATTTTTAAGCGCTTGGCAAAATATGACCGAAGCTTGCTGCTCCAGGGATTATTGGTCTTTTCCTTATTATTAGTTGGTTTAACTGCCTGGAGCAAGGGTTTCATCTGGGAGGCTTTTAAAAGAGAAGAAGGAGACCAGCTTAAAGTATAAGACCTGCATTTTTAACATGGTAAAAAAATACAAAATCATCTACGATCGGAAAAATTGTATTGGGGTGGGCTCCTGCGCTTTGCTTGCAGAGAAATTCTGGGCAATGGCTTCTGATGACAAAGCAGACCTCATTCATGGGAAGCAGAGGAAAGATGGATTCTGGGAGTTAGAGATTGCCGAAGAACAGCTTTTTGAGAACCAGGAAGCAGCCAGGAACTGTCCGGTCAGAGTCATTAAAATTGTAGACGAGCAGGATAAAGAAGTTTAAAGAAAATCCTGAAAAGCAGCTATCCCCTACCACAAACGGTGGGGATTTACGCTGCTTTTCCGAGACGGATTTTCTAAAATCAAAAATAGCGAAATCTCTAAGAGTATTTACTCGCATTCCTCTCCAAACATGAATTATGGAGATTTCTGCTTTTTTGATTTAATCTTCCAAGAACATAAGATTTTTAAAGAAGATAGTATGGGATGTAATATGAGGCGTTCTTATCTAAAATTCTTAAAATATTTTATAGTCAAAGAACCAAAAACTCCGATTCAGCTTATTCATTTTGTCACTTCGCGCTGCAATGCCAAATGCGGCCATTGTTTTTACTGGAGCCAATTAAACACTAAAGGAGAACTATCATTAGAAGAGATTGGCAAGCTTACCAAAAGCCTTCCTGACTTGGTGATTCTCAATATCAGCGGCGGTGAACCGTTTATCAGGCAGGATTTTGCGGAAGTGATTAAGATCTATTACCGTAATACGCCGGTGAAGGAAGTGACTATCCCCACTAATGCTACTTTCACCGAGAAAATGAAGAAAGATTGTATAGATATTCTGGAGCATTGCCCGGGAATGGATCTGAATATTGTAGTTTCGCTGGATGGAATTGAAAAAATTCACGACGAAATACGGCAGGTGAAAGATTGCTTTAAGACTGCTCAGAAATCATTTGTGATGCTGAAAGAATTACAGCAGCAATACCCGCACTTACAGGTATCTATTGTTTCTACTCTCACTGCTTTGAATCAGGATACCGTAGAAGAGTTCCATCGGCAGATTACCGCGGAATGGAAGCCGGATGTATTAGGGATGAATCTTATCCGCGGAGAAGCAAAAAAAATGGATTTGTTCGGTGTTAACCTGAATGCTTATAAAAAATTCTTTGCCTTGCAGTCAAAATCCAGCAAAAGAGGAATCAAAAATCTGGTCCGTGATTATATGAACAAGCTTAGGACGGGGATGATTATCCGCACCGTTGAGGATAAAAAGATGTATGTGCCCTGTAAAGCAGGTACCTTGATGGGCGTGATGTATGAGAAAGGAGATGTATATCCCTGCGAATTGCTGAATGCGCAAAAGCTAGGAAATGTTCGTGATTTTGATTATGATTTTACTCGACTCTGGACTTCTGCTGCTACCAAAAAAAGCGCCAAGTGGATCAAAGATACCAAATGTTATTGCACCCATGAGTGTTTTCAGCGCTTTAACATCATTTATAATCCTGCATTTGTAGGAAAGCATTTTGTGAAATCTTTAGCCGGCAAGTCTGAGATCATAAATAGCCTGAAATTAGGTCAGGAAAAGAAGAATGACGGGCAGGAATTGATCCGTTTGGGGAAAATAAGGGGAACGCGTAAAGAACAACCCGCTTCTGTAAATGAATCCCCAATCCATTCTGGAGAGGAAACTCTCTTGCAGGTTCAGGAAAAAATATAAAACGTCCTTTTTGGTGTAAATGATGAAAATCCTGGGAATTCACGACGGACATAATGCATCTATCTGCTTAATCGAAGATGGAAAAATACTTTTTGCCATACAGGAAGAACGCCTGGTCTACGAAAAGAACCAGGGAGGTTTCCCTGCTAAGTCAATTGAATTTATGTTTAAGCATCTTAATCTGGCGGTAAACGACATTGATGCCGTGGCTATGGCCTCTACCCATACTTCTCTGGAGTTTGAAACGGGAGAATATTACTCTAAACATACAAAATCTGGATGGCGAAAATCGTTAGAAAATGCAGCAAAGAAAACTCCTTTTTATTCTGTCTATAAAGAAAATCGACGGCAGGAGCGTTTGAAAAAGCTGAAGCAGGCAGGATTTGATGTAAATAAGGCGCATTTTGTGGATCATCATCTCTGTCACGCGGCAACGGCGTACTTTGGAAGCAATTACTCGCGTTCAGAGAAAGTACTGGTATTGACCAATGATGGAGCTGGTGACGGATTATGCGCGACCGTATCCCTGGGAATAAATGGCCGTTTGGAAAGAATCGCCGAAGTTCAGAGCGCTCATTCCCTGGCAGGGATCTATTGTATGGTCACTAAAATGCTGGGGTTTAAACCATTAGAGCATGAATACAAGCTTATGGGGATGGCTCCCTACTGTTCTGAAAAAGGAACGACGCTGGGACATGAGGCCTTCAGGGATTTGGTGAGAATCTCTCCTTCAAATCCCTTAACCTTTGAACGAACCTCTCCAGAAGCGATGCATAGACTCCTGCCCACATTGCAGGAACGATTCAAATTCATGCGCTTCGATAACATCTGCGCTGGTCTGCAGAAATTTACTGAAGAGATATTAACGCAATGGGTCTCTAACTGCGTAAAAGAGACTGGCATTTCAAAGGTTGCCTTGGCCGGCGGCATTTTCATGAACGTGAAAGCAAACAAAAAAATCATGGAGTTGCCGGAAGTGAAAGAGCTGTTTGTATTTCCCTCTTGCGGGGATGAAACTGCCGCTATCGGAGCTGCTTACCATATTTACAATCAATTCCGTGGAGTTTTACCTGAAATTGAGCCCTTGCCGCACTTCTACTTGGGGGAGGATTTTTCCGACGAAGAAGTGCTGGAACAGATACAAAAATATCAAAAAGAATTTCCCTTCAAATATAAAAAAGTAAAAAATATCGAAAAAGAAATTGCTACACTGTTAGCCCATAAAAAAGTTGTTGCCCGATGCAAAGGAAGAATGGAGTTCGGTGCCAGAGCTTTAGGAAACAGATCCATTTTGGCTGATCCCTCAGATTTACAATGCCTCCGGGAAATTAACCTCATGGTCAAGAAAAGAGATTTCTGGATGCCTTTTGCGCCGGTGATGCTGAAAGAGAGGGCTGAAGATTATATCATTAATCCTAAAAACATCACGGCGCCCTACATGATTTTGTCTTTTGACACCACTTCTAAATACGGAGAACTCATTGCCGCAGTGCATCAGGCCGACCTTACTGCCAGACCGCAGGTGATTACCAAAAAAATGAATGCTGATTATTATGCTGTCCTTAAAGAATTTGAAAAGCTTACCGGAAGAGCAGTCTTGCTCAATACTTCGTTTAATCTCCATGGATATCCTATCGTTCACGGGCCAAAACAGGCGCTGGAAGTGTTTCGTGATTCTGGGTTGAAATATTTGGCGGTAGGGAATTATTTGGTGGAGAAAGAAAGTTAACTGATAAATATCCATTTACTTAAATCACTTCACTTAAATATAAAACCTACCTTGGTTTATGCATGTTCCCCACATTGCCGCTCTTCCACGCACCATCCCCAGCCAGGTAAAAGGAATAAGCTTTAGATCATGAACGCCGCTAAATCTTTCAGTGAGGAGCAATAATGGCGGAAAAATTGTTGTTAACAGATGATCCGGCCTCATGATTCTAAAATAGATCCCGTTCTCCTGACCATTCTTAATCTGGCACATTATTTTTCCGCAATAAAAATTGTCGTAATGCCTCAACTCTGAACGGGGCGTCCTAACAGTTTCTAAATGGACTACCACCATATTCTCACAGAAGGCCTTTTTTCCTCCTTGTTTGAGAATGCGGAAACAGATATCTTTATCTTCCGCGTACATGGAAAGCCGTTCATCAAAACCATTGACCGCTTCGAGAACCTTTCTGGTAAACCCCAGATTGCAGGTGTAAAACATATCCCGGCCCTGCACTATCTTGTGGCGCAGAGAAGTGCGGGCATTTTCATAGAAAGTTACCCCCGTAATAAAATCGCCCCCCTTTCGCAGGCCTTTTACTCCTTCCTCCAGCCAGTTGAGCATCGGAGTACAGTCAGAATCGGTAAAAAAAACTAAACTGCCTTTGCTGTTTTTCCATCCGATATTTCTGCTTTGGGCGATGCCCAGATTCTTTTCATTTCGCACCAGGCGGATTCTTGGATCATGATACGAAGAAATAATGCTCAGAGTTTGGTCAGAACTGCCATCATCGACTATAACTAATTCAAAATCTTTGTAGGTTTGATCTAGCAGAGCCCGTAAACATCTCTTGATAGTCCGTTGAGAGTTATATGTCAATACGACTACAGATACATTCATAAATACCGCCCATAAATCTATTTTTCATATCGTTGATCTTATCAAAATCCAGGCCGCTAAAATCCGGGTCGGTTCCTTTTTGAGGTTTACACGGCTGGGTACAACATCCCCGTAAACCATTCTGTTGCTTTCATGTAATTAGACCTAATAAAACACCCATGGGAGCAAACACAGGTTTTAACTTGAGGACGAAAAGCTTCTGCTTGCTCTGAAAACCAAAGCTTATTGAAATCATAGCCAAAATCTTTCAGGTTTCCTATTTTCTTGGTCATCTCGCAGAAGAAGACATTGGCTTCATAATCTATGACTCCGGTATCCTCTCCTGCTCTGCAGATAAAATTTCGTTTGCCATCCAAAGCCTGCTGGTACATGCGGGTCTTCGATTTGGTCAAAAGCTGCCGATGCAGTCTCTTGAATACATTTATTTTGTTGTCGTAAAAAGATGCCTCTTCACCTAAAAATTTCCTTTTCTCCGTTAAATGCTTTATAAGATTTCCCCACTCTTCTGAAGTCGGAGGCCTAAGGTTTGAATCTTTCGGCGAACCTCGAAGGGGGACCACGGAATAATGGACTCCTACTTTATTAAGCAGCTCAGCAAGGCCATCTATCTCCTGAATATTTTGATTAGAGACGGTGATATTAGCCATGGGAGTGAAGTTGTATTCTTTCTTGAGCTCTACCATTTTTCGGAGAACCGCTATGCATTTGTCAAAGCTGTCAACCTGCCGAATCCTATTATGTGTTTCTTTAAGCCCGTCCAGGGAAATATAAATTCTCAGCTTGCATTTAGTATGGATTCTCTTGATCAAATCGTATATTCGCTCATCCATGGAGCCATTAGTGGGAATAGAAAGGAGCCGTAAATGGCATTTTTCGATGAAATACTCGCATATCTCCGGCAGTTCCTTTCGCAGGAAAGGCTCTCCGCCGGCGATGAGAAGTGTGTCCAGATCGCCTATAGTATCCACGAATTTTTTTATTTCATCAAAACTGAGAACATCTTTAACGTTAAGGCTTTGCCAATAATAGCAGTGATTGCAGCGAAAATTACAGCGGTTAGTCACATAGAATATGAGCGTCTTTACCTTATTTTGGGGGACATTTTGATGAACAGCCGAGTTTATGACTGGAATGGTTGCCCCTTCTTGTCCAGATAACACCGCAGCAGCTGCTTCCATGATTATATCGCCTTTTATCTCTTTTTATTCTCATTCAATCACTTTGGTTTAAAAATCTTCCGAAGCATAGAACTCTTTCTGTTCGGTTATAGGAAATAACTTTAATTTTTGGTACTCCGAAAAGCAAATCCAAAGTTATTTCCTTATTCGGAAATCACTTAAGCTTTGGTAATCTTGCGATCATTTAAGTGATTTCCTATAATGCTTTCATAAAGTTTATAAAAAAAGTAAAAGTTGAAAAGATATGAAATATCGTATCGAAGATGTTGAATCCAGATATTTTCCGCTTAAAATCAGGCGGGGTCATAGATGGATGGTTAAGGTGCGATTAGAAGACCAGTCGCCCATAACCGTTTCCTGCTGGAGCGAATTGCCATACTTAGGTTTAAGCGGTACTAAAAGAAAACTTCATGAATCGCTGAAAAGCGTGTTTGTAGAAACGCCGCCTTGCATTGAAAATCTTCCTTTGATAAAGAAGAAAGAGTATACTTTATAGGAAAAAAGAGCCAATAACTCGGCGGTAGTTTTGTTAGGGGTTAAGATCTAATCTTCTCTCTGCTTTTTCAGCTTTGTAAATCCTCCAGCCCTGGAAAATGTATTCGAGAATCTTAGAGGGGAAATTTTGGCAAGTTCTTGGCTATCCTCTGCTTTTCATATTTTCTTATTCTCCAATATTGCAGAAACATTCTTCTTACTAATTCTAGAGTTAAAGCAGCTGCATATGCCCATAAAGTATATACTGGAAATCCCAACAGAACTCCCCAAAACATTAAATTTAGAGGATTATCCATTAATAAAAAATCTGCCGCGCAAGCTACTACTTTATTTTGCTGGCTTTTAAGCGAAAATTGTTCCCCATAAACAACGGTTTGCATTTCTTTACGAAGCTCTAAATTATTTAGCCATAATCCATTTACAGTAATCGCTTTAGATAAAAGGAAAGAAAATACTGCAACTGCTCCGGCAATAAGTGTTATTGGGTCGTTGCTTTGTCTATAAGTCCCTATAGCTAAACAAATCAAAAGCAAGGAGTTGCATAGATAATGCCCAACATAATCAGTATAGATTCCATTAAAAGAATAATCTTTTCGGTAACGCGCAACAATACCGTCTACTCCATCAAGAATAGATGCTGATTGAAAAATAAATAAGGCAATAACTGTGAGTAGGTAATCTCCTTTAATCAATAATAAAGCAGTAACTATCTTAATAAAAATCCAAATAAAGGTTATTTGCACCGGATTAAATGGAAAGTATAGAAATAGTTTAGCCGGATAAAAAGCTAAGAAATCACACATTGGATTTAGAAAACCGGCAGTACTTTTCTTTCCTGCAAGTTTGCGAAGTTCTTTTATAGGTGGAATTTTCTCCATTTTTATTTACAAATTAAAGTTAGTTTTTAAAATTAACTGTACTTGGTTTATTTATTCTGCTCCAATTTAATGATAGGCTTAATCCCAAATGGATCCCCGCATTATATGTCTGCATAAACTCTTGAAATGATTTAAACTTATGCCTATTTTCTTCGTACGTCCAGAACCATAGTCCTTCTTTACCGTTTGTTTGCGGATGGTTTCTTCTTGAAGAGATAGGTTTGATTTCTATGGAAATTAATTATAATATAGAAGTATCATTCACTTTCTTTTTAAATAGCAATATAACAACAAACAACATATGCAAGCAGTTATTCTCGCTGGTGGAAAAGGAACTAGAATCAATGCAGGAAGAGAGCCAATACCTAAATCACTATATCTTGTTGAAGATAAGACTCTTATTGAACACTTGATCCTTAATCTTAAAAGTACAGGAATAACTGAATTTATTATTGTAGTTGGCTTTATGGCCGATAAGATTGCCCTTAAGATGGGAGATGGTTCTAATCATGGAGTAAGGATAAAATATGTTATGACTCCTTATTTTGAAAAAACCTTGGGCCTCTCTCTTTTATTAACAGAAGAGCATATTAAAGGCGAGTTTATTTTAGCTATGTCTGATCACTTTATTGAAAGAGAAGGTTTGCAAAAGATAGTACAGTATCCTTTAGAAAAAGACGCTTGTGCTCTTTTAATAGATAAAAAGATTAATACTATTACTTGGTTAGATGATGCTGCCAAAGTTCAGCTTAGAGGGAATAATATTCTTGGCGTTAACAAGAACTTTACTGATTATCAAGCAGTAGACTGTGGAGTATTCAAGTGCAGTCCGGTAATTTTTGAAGAAATAAAAAAGGCCAAGGATCAGCCAGATTCTATGAGTGTTGCAGTTAGCATCTTTGCGGGAAAAGGCAAGATGTTTGCTGTTGATATTGGGCTTAATAGGTGGGTGGATATTGATGAGTATTCCGAACTAGAGCTGGCCAGAGAAATGTTTAAGACCAAAGAAATAAGAGTTGCTATTGTTGGATTAGGAAATTGTGCAAGCAGCTTAGTTCAAGGGATAGAATATTATCATCATAATGATACTACCGTTGGAATAATGCATCCGGATGTCGGAGGATATTCAGTAACCCATATCAAACCAGTAGTTGGTTTTGATGTTGATGAACGTAAAGTTAACAAAGATATTTCTGAAGCAATCTTAGCTTTACCAAACTGCACTAAGTTCATCTCCAAAGTTCCTCATTTAAACGCTCCGGTCTTTATGGGTCCTCTTCTTGATGGTGTTTCACCCCATATGCTTGATCATCCTAACAAAGATCAAACTTTTATGCCAGCTAACGAAAAATCAGTTGATGTTGCAGCTACATTAAGAAAATATAAAGTGGATATAGTCATTAATTACCTTCCTGTTGGCTCAGAAGAAGCAACTAAATATTATGCTCAGGCTGCAATTGATGCTGGATGCGGTTTTGTTAATTGTATTCCTAGTTTTATTGCTTCTAATCCTATATGGGCAAGGAAATTTAAAGATGCTGGATTGCCTGTGATTGGAGATGATGTAAAATCGCAATTAGGTGCAACTTATCTACACCGAATGCTTATTCAGGCTGCTGTAGATCGTGGATTAAGAATCAGAACTACTACCCAATATAATCAAGGCGGGAATACTGATTTCCTTAACATGACTGCAGAACACCGTTTGAAGCACAAGCTGGCTAGTAAGCAAGAATCTGTTGTTAGTCTTCTTGGTGACCAAAAATTAGAGCACGAAGCTTACTTCGGACCTGGCGAAGGTCAAGGAATGTCTGGAAAGAAAGGCCATGGTTGGAGAGACGGGCAGAAAGATGAAAAAACTGCGACCATAACTATGGAAAGCAATATTTGGGCTAATATTCCTACTAAATACCTAATAGATTTAACGGTAGAAGATTCTCCTGATTCGGCAGGAGTAGCTGCAGATGCGATTAGATGTGCTAAACTAGCTTTAGATTGCAGTCTTGCTGGTGCGATAGAAGATGCTTCCTTTTTCTTCTTTAAACATCCTCCTAGGCAAGTTCCTGATTCAGAAGCTAGAGACAGATTACATTCATTCA
Source organism: uncultured Methanosarcinales archaeon (assembly GCA_964373595.1). Classification (GTDB taxonomy): domain Archaea; phylum Nanobdellota; class Nanobdellia; order Woesearchaeales; family GW2011-AR9; genus JACPIL01. The sequence continues at coordinate 15,337 of CAYJVI010000008.1, forward strand.
TAACTAATAATACCCGGAAGTAATTTATTTTCTTGACATGGTTAAGCAATACGGAGAAACTGACATTAACAAATATAAAGAGATGAAAGACAGCAGGCTGACCAAAGGTCTCCGGGTGCTGCGCCGTGAAGGATTGACTATGTTTTTATATCGTTTTATCCGGTATCTTGAACGTTGTAGTTATCGTGCGGCAACTCCATTGGTGGTTTCCTTTGCGCCCCGCGGCCATTTTCTCTATCAGGGACAAAAACTTCGCTATTTTCACCATAAAAAGAACCTTACCTGGACCAATGAGAGAAGAGTGGAGATCCCTATCGCTATGAATTATATTAAACACTCTTCCAGGAAACGCATATTAGAGGTAGGAGCTGTACTCCCCAATTACTTCCCTTCATTACCTCTAGACGTAGTAGATAAATTTGAAAAAAGACCAGGCATACTCAATGAAGATGTCATTTCCTTCAAGCCAAAACAGAAATATGATCTCATCATCAGCATTTCTACACTAGAACATGTAGGCTTTGACGATGATGTCAAAGATCCAGACGGTATTCTTAAAGCTCTCCACAATCTAAAATCAAAATGCCTGGCCAAAGGTGGAAAAATAATTGTCACTCTTCCTCTCGGGTATAACAAAAACGTAGATAAGCATCTCTGGGAGGGAAGCATTCCTTTTTCAGAGGAATATTACCTTCGAAGATACGGATACAACCGCTGGAAGGAAGTGACTAAAGACAGCGTAAGAAAGGTCGAATATGGGTTTCTACGCGCTAATGCTGTAGTGGTGGGAATAATTAAGGCTTAAGTTCACCAAAACTTCTTCACAAAGCTTATAAAACGTTTTTCAAGACAAAATCTGCATGAAAAAAGTGCTGGGAATTGGGACTTTTTATTTGATGGCCACCAATTTAGTGGGGGTTCTTTCCAGCTACCTCATCAACGTAGGAATTGCGCGGCATCTGGGGCCGGCCTTGTTTGGAATTTTCGGCGTGCTCATGTCGCTATACCAAATAAACAGGGCCTTTTTCCAATCGGGAGTGCCCAAGGCAGCTTCAAAATATCTCGCTGAAAATCCTGAAAAAGCAGAAAGCGTGATGAAAACATCATTTCAGCTGCAGTTAGCAGTAGCAGCGGTAGTTTCTCTGGTTTACATCATTTTCTCAAAACAGATTTCCAGCATATTGCATGATAACACCCTGCAGGAATTTATAGTATTCATCGGGATCATGGTTATCCCTCAAGCTTTGTTATTCTTATTCTACGACGGCTATCTCAATGGCCAACGCCTCTTTAAAACAACTGCCCTCCATCAGATTGCCTACGCTGTTTTACGTGTGATTTTAGTTTTTGCCTTCCTATTCCTGGGATGGAAAATTATGGGAGCATTGCTGGGCCATCTGATAGCAAGCATTCTTGCGCTGATTCTTGCTCTCTTTTTTGTGAAGATGAAGAAAATAAAAGAAGCGATTTATTTCCCGCGAAAAAAGATTCTCGTCTTTACTGTTTCTATAACCGCAGCTTCACTAGGATTAATACTCATGAGGAATATAGATACGCTGATCATTAAATCCCTTCTGAGAGACGATGTTGCCGTGGGGATTTATACTGCTGCTATGACTCTTGCCAATGTGCCGTATATTGCCTTTTCCGCGCTGCCTTTAACGTTACTGCCCTCCATTTCCAAATCAACAAGCGATGGCAACATGGCCCTTACTCGAAAGTACATTAACCAATCGCTGCGCTATCTTCTTATGGGCATGCTTCCGGTAACCGCGCTTATTGCTGCAACTTCCCTGCAACTGGTTACCTTTCTGTACTCTTCAGAATATAGTGCTGCAGGACCAATACTCTTTATTCTCATATTCGGTTCTGCATTTTTAGTGCTGTTTGTAACTCTTGGTTTAGCTATCGCGGGCAGCGGAAAGCCTAACATCTACTTGATCCTGTCTTTTGCCGGAGCAATTCTTCTGGCCATGTTTGCCGCGCTTCTTGTTCCGCGGTACGGAATAAAAGGCGCCGCCATAGCGTCGTTAATTTCGGCGGTATCTGCGCTCTTTATAGCCGGGATTTACGTTCACCGGCATTTTGGCCTTGAAATTAAATTGTCATCCTTATTTCGTATCTTGTTAGTATCTGCCATTATTTATCTTATTGCTTACCTTTGGCAGCCATCTGGATTTTTGCTGGTAGTAAGTTACATTCTCCTTTTAGGGTTCTATACCTTGCTCCTGTTCCTTTTTGGAGAGATCACCGCAGAAGACCAATTTATTGTGAAGAACATGATTAAGAGTATTTGACCTTAGCTGGTTCGAACGAAAAAAACTGCTTGATACTCCCTTCCTTTAACCACAGATCATATTTCTTATAATCTTCCACCGTATCAAATTCCAGCCATCCCCTGTTAATGACTATGGGATTTACTGCATGGCCAG
>CAYJVI010000009.1:0-17063 GCA_964373595.1 uncultured Methanosarcinales archaeon
CACCAGCTGAACCATCTTTCGCCGCGCATGGCCGATCTGGAAAGTGTCTATATCGTTCGTGAATTAAAAGAAAAAATGCCCTTTCCGCTTGCCGGAGAGAAGCTCGAAGAGGCTTTCTGTGAATTCTTTATTTCTTCCAGCGAATTGCAGGCTATGGAGGGAGCTGTCAGCCTGGTCGAGCCGACCGTAGAGATGATTAAGGCCTTAGCACGGCTGGAATCCAGTTTGTATGAAACAGTGAGTTTGCAGCGGGCCATACAGGCATTAGCTCCGGTAACGGCTGCTTTGGAAAGCAATTTAGCTTATTTACAGCAGGTGCAAGTATGGCAGGCCACTTCATCATCCGGGATGACTGCGCTGTTAAATCAAATTCCTAAATTACGAACACCGGAAGAAAAGCTACGGGTTAATGATGAGATTAAAAGCTTGTTTCAGTTTCTGTTACGGAATCAGGGGTTTGTTTTCCATGCCTCCGATATGGTGCATGAAGGCCCGGTAGCGCAGGTTAACGGCTTAGTGGAGAGTATGCAGAAAGGATTTTTTTTCCATGTATCATTAGAAGAAGAATACCAGAAAGTAGATTTTAATACTATTAAAAGACGAGTTCCGGCGGAAGAGCTTCAGCGAGTGGAAGAAATTGAGCAAAACATACTGAAAATTAAAAAAGCAGTGGATGCTGCTTACAATGCCAATATGAGAATGGTTAATCTTTCGGTGATATTGTATTCTTACGTAAAGTGGCTGAGTAATAGGTAGGTTCCATAAATTCTAGAATATAAGTGCAAAGTTAATTTATCGACTTACTGCTGACAGGATTCCAGACCCAGCTATTACTAATAACAAACCTAAAACTTTCATCATAGTAATAGATTCTCCTAAAAAGAACCCAATTACGGCTGCAACTGCAATACTTCCGCCAATGATTATTGAGCTCAATTCATTCGGAAACTTTTATAAGTACGTTGGGTTTGGACACCTTAAAAAGCAAGATAAATTACTCTCTGCTTTAGCTACTGCGCGGGTAGCCAAGCGGCTAAGGCAATCGCCTGCAGATCTGCTAGGATGAGCTTCTCTGAAGCAATGACCAGAAGACAGCGATCATTCGAGGGTTCGAGTCCCTCTCCGCGCTTTTTACTTATTAAGCGGTTCCCTGCAGAGGAACAGATCGAGGGTTCGAGTCCCTCCGGGCGCTTATTTTCCAATACATTACTTTTTCATAAAGATTTTTAATATAAACCTCATTTGAGCTAAGCTGTAGGGAGTTACAATGGAGAGAATAGCGAGGACTAATGATCCGGTACTAGATTCTTTAATTGAGAGAATAGAACGCCATACCGGTGCGAAAGTAAAACAGAGTGAAATAAACTCTTACCGAAAAAACCCTTATTTATTACACCTTGCCCTAACTCATATCGAATATACAACAGCACGCGTAGAGGCTAGATCAGGAGCGCTTACCGATGACACGCTCTTAAACCCGCGAGTGCATGACAAAATTGTGAATTGCATAGCAAGGGTCGGCACTCCTGCAGGACAGGGAATTGGGTATCACCAAGAAAGCGTTCCCGTAAAGCAAAGAATGAATTCTTTGGAAAAAAGAATTAATATTATTCTTGATGAAACTTTTAGGTCTGCTGCAGATAGTTATGACGAGTTTATTTCGGCCTCTCGACGGGATAGTTCTACCATCGTGCCCAATCTCATAAAGATAAATCCTACCCGTTACCTGGAAAAAGTGAAAGAAAAGAGAATGCCTATCGACAAACTTCGACAAGTGGCAAGAGTGTGTTCCAAAATATTGAGCAGCAATGGAGACGATGACTGCGTTACCATAGATGTTCACGATGAAGTTCGACGACTGGTAACGTCTGATGGAATTGTGATTAGGGATGGTTTCTTTGGATACGAGTTCTACATGAAGATAAAAACGAGGGATGAAAAACGAGCTAGCCCCATGTTGTTTAGCCAAAGTCTTTATTTTACAGACGAAGAGATCGGTGGCAGCGAAAAGCGCATAATTAATCATGCAAAATGGATGCTACTGGAAATTGAAAAAAGAAAAAAATGTGAGCGTGAAATCACCAACGGGTTATATCCGGTTCTTTTATCTCAGGGAGCCATGGCCACGCAGCTGCACGAATGCTTTGTTCATTTCCTTGCCTCGGACGAAATCCTGTACCATAAATCAACAACACTAGGATGGGAGAATTTTGAAAAAATGTGTACGAATCCCAATATGAGTGTCTATTCGAACCCGGAAATGCCTGGAAAATGGGGGAGCATGGAATTTGACCATGAAGGGGTTCCTGCGCAACGAAGACTTTTGGTGGAGAATGGAAGAGTGGTTGGCTATCTTGCTGACCGGGATGGGGCATATCATCTCTCAAGATTGACTGGAAAGCCAATATTTCCCGGCGACGCGCGCATCGCCTTTCCACGAGAAGGAGACAATCCCGGTTCGCATCCTCGCATATCAAACTTAGAAGTAGAATATTCAGAACAAAGGATGGCTACGTCACGAAAGCAAATGTTTAATCGATTTGTGAATTATCTTCGGAAAAATGGATTTAAGGAAGGCATCTTTATACCGGATTCAAGCTCTGCAGAATGTTATACCGAAGATGGGCGCGCCATAACCTATCCCAATTTCCCCTACGTGGTCAGTGCCAACGGAAATCTTACCCCTGTAAAATTTATTACCACCAGAAGCGATGTTCATACCTTCTTAAATAACATTGTAACCATGGGAAGCCCACGAGAATATATCCCCCATATCTGTGGAATTGGAGATGAAGAATCAACTATGTGGGTAAGAGCAGGAATATTGTGCGGAACCGGCATAGTGCGGGATATGCATATTTACGCCGAACGACCGGAAGAACTGCGCCAGCCGAGATTTAAGTAAAATTTATTTAAAACAATGAAATCTAGTCTTAAATGCCCAAAAAATCCCTTTCATCACTGGAACTAGCAGCTATTGCCAATGAATTGCAGTTTCTCGTAAACGGCAAAATATCCCAGATTTATCATCAGGAAAGGAACCAATTGCTGCTCCAGCTGCATGCCCCCGGAAAAGGGAAACAGTTATTGAAGATAATACCGGGAAAACTGCTCTGCCTCACGGCATTGAAAAATGCCCCGCTAAAACCATCTGGTTTCTGCATGCAATTGCGGAAATATCTGGATAATGCCATCATTAAGAATATTTATCAAAAAGATTCTGAAAGAGTAGTGATTTTTGAGTTAGAAAGGGAACACCCATATTATTTCATCATTGAATTATTTTCTAAAGGCAATATTATTTTAACGGATGGCAGTTTGGTGATTATTACTGCCTTGGAAAATCAGCAGTGGAAGGACCGGACCATAAAGCCAAAAGAGAAATACATCTTCCCGCCCTTGGAAGTGAATTGGAAAGAACTGACAGAAAAGCAATTGCAGGATATTTTCAAAAAAAGCGCCAAGCGGAATTTGGCCGCTTCCCTGGCTGTGGAAGTCGGCCTGGGCGGGTTATATGCGGAAGAAGTATGCAGACGGAATAATATCGATTCCAAAAAAGAGCCGGCAGAAACAACGGCGAAAGAAATAAAAGCCATAATAACAACACTCAAAGGCATTCTTAAAGATATAGAGCATCCACAGGGATTTGTGTATGCGGAAGAAATCGCTCCTTTTCCTCTTTTGGATCAGAAACCTCTTCGGGAAACTTTAACCTATAATGAAGCAATTGATACTCTCAATCCCTTGGAAATTCCTTCGCCGTACGAAACAAAAAGAAGAACGCTGCAAAGAACACTGGAAGGACAGCAAGAATCCATTATGGCATTAGAACAGAGTATCGAAGAGAACGCCAAAAAAGGAGAATTGATGTATGAAAAATATACACCCCTACAAAAATTGCTGGAGATTGTGAAGGAACTGAAGAAGACGAAAGGCTGGGAGCAAATTGCACAGGAATTGACCAAAGAAAAGAAAATAAAGCATATCGATTTAAAGAACAAGAAAGTGGTTATTGAGCTCTAAGTTAGGCGCATATTAAATGGAAGAAGTTATATAGGCCGCGCATGATATACGGCGTATGATCAAAGACTCATTTGTCTTCTTAGAAAAAATCAGCAAAGGGAAAGAAGAAGCTATTTGGAAGCAGGGGATCAAGGATTGGCATGATTTTATGAGCGCAGAGAAAATTAAAGGCATGGCGGAAGAAAAAAAATGGTATTATAATCGTAAGATAGCAGAAGCGCAGCAAGCATTGAAGGAAAATAATTCTGCCTATTTTTTGAGAAAATTGCCCTCAAAGGAGATGTGGAGATTATATCCTTATTTTAAAGACGAGTGTTGTTTTGTCGATATTGAAACTGATTCGTATGGAAAGATCGCCATAGTGGGAATCTCTGATTATTATAACACCAATACTTTTGTGAAAGGATTTAATCTGGAGAAAGAAACCATAGAGAAAGAATTGCAGAAGTATAAAATAATGGTAACTTTCAACGGAAGTTCTTTTGATCTGCCTAAAATAAAGAAACAACTGCAAGTGGAAATCGTTATTCCGCATATTGACTTAAAGCCCTTGTGTGTCAATCTGGGATTGAAAGGCGGATTAAAGGAAGTGGAAAAAGTATTGAACCTGAAAAGGCCGCCGCATCTCTATGGAAACCCGGTAGAATTATGGAAAGCCTTTCATGCTTCCGGCGATAAGGAATACTTAGAACTGCTGATTGATTACAACAAGGAAGACATTGAAAACCTTAAAGGGATTATGGATGTTGTGTATAAAAGGATGAAGGAGAAAGTTTTGAAAATTTTGTAGATAAATTACGTTTCACTATATCAGATCCAACATTGTGGTTTTTGATCAACCTTTTTCTAAAAAAGGTTGGAAAAAGTATATAAACTTCCCATGCAACCTTAGAATTATGGCAAAAGTCAATCCCTATGAAGTGGCCGGAGAAGTAGATTACGATAGGCTCATCAAAGATTTTGGCATCTCTAAGCTGGAAAATCAAGACCTGCAGAGAATAAAAAAGCTGGCTGGCGAACTTCACCCCTATTTGCGCCGGGGAATTTTTTTTGCGCATAGAGACTTAAAATGGTGCTTAGATGAATATGAAAAAGGAAACAAATTCTTTCTGTACACTGGCTGCGGGCCTTCAGGACCTGTACATTTAGGACATTTAGGAACCTGGAAATTTACCAAATGGCTGCAGGACCAGTTTGATGTAGAACTATGGTTCCAGTTTACCGACGATGAGAAATTTTTGTTTAAGGATTTGAGCTACGAAGAAGTGCAGAAATGGACCTACGAAAACATGCTGGACGTCATTGCCCTCGGTTTTGACCCCAAGAAGACCCATTTTCTGATTGACACTAAACATGCCGGCATCATGTATCCGGAAGCGATTAAAGTAGCCAAGAAAATTACTTTTTCGACCATAAAAGCGGCCTTCGGCTTTACTGATTCGAACAACATCGGCAGCATATTTTATACTTCCATGCAGACTGTTCCGGTCTTTTTACCGAATGTCTTGCGGAAAGAGAAAAGACCTTGCTTGATTCCTCTTGGTGTAGATCAAGACGCTCATTTCCGTCTTAGCCGGGATGTGGTGGAAAAGCTGGGGTATCATAAGCCGGCGATACTGCATTCGAAATTCATGCCGCCTTTGACCGGAATGGAAGGCAAGATGAGCAGCAGCATGGCAGAAAAAGCAGTCCTTACCACTGATGACCCGGCAACAGTAAAAATGAAAATTAACAAGTATGCCTTCTCCGGAGGGCAAGCGACGGTGGAAGAGCACCGCAAGAAAGGCGGCAATCCTGATATTGATGTATCATATCAATGGCTGCAGTATTTTGAAGAAGATGATAAGAAGTTGAAGAAGATTTATGATGATTATAAATCCGGCAAGTTACTGTCTGGGGAATTGAAAGCTATTTTGATCGAAAAGATTAATGGATTTTTGGCTGAGCACCAGAAAAGAAGGGAAAAGGCTCGAAAAGAAGTAGATAAATTCATTTTTAAGAGCAAATAGCTTTCCCAAAACTTTAAATACAACTACTTCTTCCTATATATTAAAGAGGTGAAGTGTATGGCCAAGCGAAAAGCACCGCCGAAGTGGCATGCTGTTCCCTTAAAGGGAAGTTTTATGGTTCTTTCTATTATTGGGTTCCTCATCACCGCCTATCTGGTGGAAGACCCAGACTACAGAATGACTTTCATGATTTTGTTCATTGCCATGTTTGTAGCTTCTTTGATTAGTATGACTAAAGCTCCGGTGGCAGAGAGATAAAATGGCCGCAAATACTCTTTCTTGGAAATTTCCGCTCCAGAAATTTTTGGTTTTACGGATTGAAGCCCTATTTGTGGGCCTTCTGGCCGTGCTTATTTTTGTGCTGTCATTATATCAGTTTAACGGAGAATGGGCTGTTGCGGCTGGTTTTACGGCGTTATTTTTAGCACTTTATGCCCTGCTTTCCTATGCTATCCAGAAATGGCGCAAGGTAGAAGAACACTATAAAGTTACCGGAAAGCATTTAGAAGTGGTGCGGAGCAAAAGAGGCACAGTTAAGAAAGAAAAAGCGCCATTGAGAGATGTTATCCACCATAAGCTGGATAAGACTTTTTTAGGTGGATATGTTTTGACCAGGAAAGGAAAGAAACATTTATTATTTTTTAATACGAGGCAGGAATTGGAGAAGTTTGAGAGCTTCCTGAAGAAGCATCTGAAGAAGAAGTGAAATTATTTCTAAAACCAAAATCTTAATTAAGATCCAAGTCTAATCCTGAACATGGCTGGTAGAAAGGAAGTCAAAGAACTCTTTGATTTAGCAGTAGTAGAGGCTAGAGAGGAAGAGCTGCAAGAGAAAGCTATCCGCAAAGAACAAATTGAAGCAGAAAAGAAAGCATTGATGTTAGAGTATGTTGTAGAACACTTGCCTCCAGATGCCTTTATTGCCGTTCACCAAACCAATCATTTTCCAAAAGGAGGCAAACTTAAGCCAACAGGGCATTTTTTACTAGATACCTTTAAAGCGCCAAATCCTAAAAAAATTATCCAAGATTTGCAGCTAAAAGCTCCCCGTATGACCATCCATTTTACTTTAAATTATCCCGTTAGAGGAGTAGCAGCTGGAGGGGAATGGTTTTCATGGGTAGGGAAGTATGCAGTTTTAATACCAGCCAAAGATTTTATTGATAGAATCGTATGTTTAAATCCAGTAGACAGCTGGATAATTGGTGAGTTAAAATTGCCCCCTTCAGCAGAAATTTTGATCAATGAAGATGAATATTATGTTAATCCAGAGGATTGGAAAGCTCTGGCCGGAAATGCCAAGATAATTCCTTTTCCACGAGGAGAAAAAATCCAAGAAGCAATAATAAAGAGAATCAGAATACGGGGGTATCACGTAACTGACGGAGGAGATCATGGATGGTATGAAGGCGACCGTTTACAAGATGTTGCCAAGTTTATTAGAGCATCAAGATTTTTATCGTTTGCCGAACAGGACAGACTTATTGCATTGGCGGTAAAGAATGGATACCATAGCTGGAATCATATTTTCTTGGCCATGGCTCAGAAACTTAAGAAAATAACAACCCCCCATTGGAAAACCCTTTGGAGAGATATTGAAGTTTTAACCTTTAATATATATGGGATTATTTTCGAACCGGGTTACGATGAAAGAGAAGCTTCTGCCAACACTATCAAACATAAATTAGAGGCATTAGCAGCAGAAACCGATCAATATGGAGAAAGGGTGGAAGAATACATCTCGGAAAAAAAAGAATTACTTTCCAGAGATGAAAAAGCTTCTTTAGAGTTGCTTATTAAAGAGTTGAAGAAAATAAGAGAGTGGGTTATTGAAATATTAAAAAAAATTGAAGCCCTTCCTCAAAATACCACTTGGGAAGAATTCTTGAAGAGAGAAAAGATAATCTAACTCTTTGTAGAAATTCTCTCCCTAAACAACGCCGTCGCTAAAATTGCCACCGCATCTTCTTGATTGATACCATGTTTGATAGCAATATATTTCGCATCCTGTACGCATTCGTCCATGAGCTGGAGGTGCTGTTTGCGCCTTTGGTTTTGTTCTTCGGCAGACATTATTGGCTTCTCCATGGTATTGTAAGGGCTTATTTGTAAGGAATATTTATAAATTTGCATACTGGTATTGATATATGCCATCGTTCTGGAAGCATGTCAACCAAGTACTCAGGGAAGCGGATATCATCATAGAAGTACTGGATGCGCGTTTTGTTGATGATACCAGAAACCGGGAAATCGAAGATAAAGTATATAGATTGGGCAAAAAGATTTTGTATGTTCTTAACAAATGTGATTTAGCTGATCTGGATAAAGTCAAGGAAGAAACCGCTAAATTAAATCCCTGCGTGTTCATCTCCAGCAGGGAGAAGTTGGGAACAACTATTTTGAAGAAGAAAATTTTGGAAATCTCACACGGAGAAAGGGTAACGGTGGGTGTTTTAGGCTATCCCAATGTGGGAAAATCTTCCTTGATTAATGCTTTATCCGGAAGGGGAGCGGCACGAACCTCTGCGGAAAGCGGATTTACCAAAGGATTGCAAAAAGTGAGAGTGGATAACAAGATTTTGCTGATAGATACTCCCGGAGTATTCCCAAAAGAGGAAAAAGATATTGTTAAATTCGGAAAGATAAATGCCATGAGTTCCGGCAAGATCAGAGATCCTGAATACGTCGCTCTGCGGATTATTGATGATGAGAAGGAGAAGATCAAGAGATACTTTAAGATTGAAGAAGATGATGCAGAAGAGATTTTAGAGAAGTTGGCAGTTATTTACAGGAAGATACGAAAAGGCAAGCAGCCTGATTTGGAAGGGGCGGCACGATTATTTCTCAAGCAATGGCAGGAAGGGAAGATAAAATAAATTTAATGGGATGTTTTATTTGTTCTTCTTAGGCAAAAAGATTTATAAAAAATCCAAGTATATCCCTTTTATGCAAAGAGAAGTGAATCAGTGGTGGAACCTGGCTGAAGATGACTTGGAAAAAGCAGCAATTCTTTTCAATGCTGAAAAATATGATGGAGTTATATTTTTTTGTCAGCAGGCAGTCGAGAAAGCTTTAAAAGCGCTGTGGCTGCTGGAAAAAAGGAGTGAAGTTCCAAAATATCATGATCTTCTTTTCTTTTTTCAAAAATTAGAACTTCCCTCAAAATTTAAAACGGCCTGTGAGGATCTTACCGGTGGCTACATCACTACCCGGTACCCAACCAACCTAAAATTTTCTTTTACTAAAAAGGACACAGATTTATTACTTCAACAAAGCGAGGAAATTTTGTTATGGGTAAAAAAGAAACTCTCATAAAAGAACTAAAAGCGTTTAAAGCAAGCTTATCCAAAGACGTACCGGTCCAAAAGATGATCTTGTTTGGCAGCCAAGCTAAAGGCAAGGTTCATAAATGGAGCGATATAGATTTACTTATTGTTTCACAGAAGTTTAAGAAAATAAAACCTTACCAGCGAGCGCGGGGTTTCCATGATCATTGGAACCTTGACAAGCCCGTTGATTTTCTCTGCTATACTCCTAAAGAATTTACCCATTTAAAAAAAGGAATCACTCTTGTGCGTGAAATTGTAAAAAACGGAATTGAAGTGTAAGAGATGGAAGCATTAATTTCCCAAATACTGGAATTACGGCAAGCTATTAGGTACCATCGCGACCAGATCGGTGACGACCGTTGTTGGTTAGATGATTATTTAGTATGGAATGCGCTTCCTGAAACCAAGCAAGTAGTTAGATTGCCTACCTATGAAGAAGGAATGAAAAAATGCAGAGCTTTTTATGAAAACAGGAATGAAGGTTATCGAGAAGAAATCCCTTCTGATGCTATCCTTGATGCAAATAGATGGGATAATGATCTTGTGAAAAATAGTCAGGAAGATTTAACCGCAAAACTAGTTTTATTAGAACGCGCCATCAGAAAACATTATGATATTCACAATCGTGAACGAACCATAGAAGATGATAAAGAGTTGTACAGCGTCTTGCCGGAAAAGATTCCTGCAGATTTTCGCCTCCCTTGTGAAAAAGATTTCTTGGGAACAACCAAAAAAGATACCGGCTGCCCCCAGTTCTGGAAAAGCCATCAGCATTGCCCCGGAGAGCATAATCTGCATCAATGGGGGCCTTGCAGGAAATCTTAATCTTTCTTTCGATACTCCTCTTCAAACATCTTTACCAATTGCTGAGCGGTTTTATCGCCAATTCCTTTCAGCTCAGTTAATTGTTCTTCAGTAGAATTCACTAACTTCTTAATGCTGACAAAATGTTCCAACAATAATCTGGCAGTCTGCACTCCAATATTAGGAAATGCCGATATAATAAATTCCTGCTGCTCGCGGACTGATTTTGGCTTTAAGAAATGGAGCGTGAAATCAATTTCCTTCCCTTGTTCTCGTTTAGCCATTACTGCTAACAATGCAGCAGTATCCGGTGGATTTTTAGTATAAAGAACTGGAACGTGAAAATCCAAAACAATAGATGCTAACATCCCTCTGATAGCATTGGCATGAACTTTCCGCACCGAATAAATATCTTCTTCCCCTTCAATAATTAACACTGCTTTCTGGAAGGAATTCTTCAGGTCGCGCACTTGGTCTAAAATCCTTCCATCAATGATAGAAGCAACGAAGTCAGGCACTTTTTTCAATTCCACCCCTACTTTTCCGGAAACGACATAATCTGCTGAAGCAAGCTGAGCGGTCTTAACGGAAACTCCGGCATCAATAAGTTCTTTCACCACCCGATTATTTTTCTCGCGATGATCGGCCAGAACAGCGACAACTTGTTCTTGAGGAATGAATTTAGTCAGCGAGACATTATTTCCAACTATTGGATTCTGTTCATTCTTGTGCAAGGAAAATTCTTTCTTGAGCTGCTCTAAATTGCGATACATTCTTTTTTCCTTGTGATGAGCGCTCCATCGGTAGGCCTCATCCCGTGTTCCTTTGGTAAAGAGAATAGTAACTTCTCCTTCTTCTAATCTTCCGGTTCTTCCCCTTCGCTGAATAGAACGGATAGCGCTGGGAACTGGCTCGTAAAAAATGACTTTATCGACTTTAGGGATGTCTAATCCTTCTTCGGCAACAGAAGTGGCGACAAGAACGTTAAATTCGCCGGCTCTAAATTTCTCCAGAATTTCTTTTTGCTGCTTTTGTGAAAATCCTAATCCATTTTTCTTAGCTTGACCTACAAAAATGTGGTTTTTTATACCTGATTCGCTGACTTGCTTCACTATTTCTTCTGCAGAATCTCTGAATTGGGTAAAGATGATTATTTTGGAGGTATCATCCTTTTCTACATTTTCCCGGATAATTTCCTTAAGCTTCAGCAGTTTAGGATGAATTATATTTTGCTTTACCAACTCTTCCGTAAAATACAAAGAAGATTTGAATAATTCATCTTCCATCAAATGTTTTACAGCTTTTACTTTCGAGGTTAAGGCATCCTGCTGCATCCTTTTGAAATAGGAATGTAAAGGCTTAATCCCCTGTGTTTCCAGCAATTCCAGAGCATGCTCCACTTTCATGGCTTCTGCTATCAAGGAAAGAGAACGCAATAACTCGAAGTCGCGGAAACCGGAAGATATTTTTTTGTGCAGTTCCAGTTGAAGGGCTAACAATGCTCCTTTAGACATTTCAACATCATTGCAATAACCAAGATGCTGCGCTTCTATCAGTTTTGCCTTGCGGCAGTCCTTGAGCAAGAGCTGAATTTGTTGTAATTCCGCGGGGAATCCTACTTCCGCCCAGTTTTTGCGGGTGGTTTGGACATAGGGCTTGACATCGGGATCTTTTTCAGTGCGCACTTCTACTTTTTCTATTTTGAGATTGGTGGTTACTTCTTTAACCGTTTCCAAATCGCTTCCCGGAGATGCGGTGAGAGCCAGTATCCTTGATGTGGAAGCAGTTTTTTCGTACTGCTGGGCGATCCAGACGTAGGCATACTCTTTGGTGGCATGATGAGCTTCATCAAAAATTAAAAGTGAAACTTCTTGGAGACTTATTCGACGGTTAATAATGTCATTTTCCAATCCTTGCGGTGTGGAAATAATAATTTGGGCATCCTTCCATAAGAGTGCGCGCTTTTCCGGGCTTACGCTTCCCGTAAACAGAACTACTTTTTCTGTTGGTATGTCCAGATGTTCCCGGAAAGTTTCCACATGCTGCTCGCATAAGGGTTTGGTTGGTGCTAACATGAGAATTTTAGAATTGGGGTAATTGTTTAGTCTTTGTGCGGTTAACAAAAAAGCGATGGCGGTTTTCCCTAAACCGGTAGGAAGGACAACTAAAGTATTATGTTGTGCGGCGGTGCCTAAGATGGTTTGCTGGTAGAGACGGGGGATGAAGTTACGAAGCATAGTTGGTGGGAAGAGGGGGAGTTTAAATAATTTCTTCTTGGAGAGCATCATAAGGGCTTTTAAGATTAAGCAGTCGTGGTGCCGCCAAATGAGTATAAATCAGTGTTGTTTCAATTCTGCTGTGTCCGAGCAAAGGCTGAAGCTCCGTAACGGAATAACCATTTTCAAGAAAGTGAGTTGCAAAAGAGTGACGTAAAATATGCGGATGGAGAGACTTAGTTATTTCTGCTTTTATTTTTGCATGCTTAAGAATTTGCCTAATTGAAGAAGAGGTATACTGTCCATGCACTCCAGTAAAGAGATACCCCTCTGGAGAAAGACAGTATTGAAAAATCCATTGCTTTGCAGTAAGAATAAAGCTGTTTAGGCCGGCCTGTTTTCTAAACCCATCGAATTCGATGGGATTGAAATGTGGGTTGTTTATTTTTTCCCAGAGTCCTAAAAACTCGATAGTATTCCTATTCCTCAGCCAGTTTTGGATAACATAATCACTTCTCTCTGGATCTTTGTATTTTGCAATGTCCGTTAGGCAAATATAATTATCATCACGATACTGATAAAAACTATGTAGAAACTAGATATGGGGCTTTTGTGACCTATAATCTCTCAAGAACTTGATCTACCGCTTTCTGTCTTACTTCTGTATCTCCCATAACTTTCCAATAAAATTGTTGACCAGCATACTCTCGTCTTAATGGAATACCTGTAATTGTATCTTCCCATGTTGCTAAAGCATCAATTGATCCAACAGGAACATCCCCCCCAACAATTCCGGAAATCCATTCTCTTGTTTCATCAACATCAACAGAAGTAAACATTCCCTTCAAGTATCTTTCTAATTTAATTTCCCCTGGAGCAAATGGGTGCGGAACTTGTCCCATTGGTTTACCAAACAATTCCTTTCTATGAACTAATTTTCCTAACTTACTTCCAAAAACATAAATATCTGGTTTTGGATTACTTAATACAGCACGTTCCTCATCAGACATTTCAGCATATCTTTGCTGTTTTAATCTCTCTAATTCTATACACTGATCTAGTTTAACTAATTGCTCCGCACGAATTTCTGGATTTGTAAAATCGGCTAAAGCATATGGCCTTTCTTCAACTTTCTTCTTTTCTTCTTCAAAGAATTCAATAACTCCATTGCTTCCTTCTGGTGTCCAAACTAATGATGCATGATGAAGATAATTTCTCCATCTATGTTCAGATTCTGTTGGATAATAGTCAGTAACAGAAACATGATAAGCTCTGAACATGTATGTTCTCCAATCTGGTTCTCCAATAAATGGAACAATGTCATGAGCAATAGCAATTCGTGGAGCCATTATTTTTCCAGTTTTTCTAATTCCATCTCTGGAAATTGTTGAAGAAAGATGAGTATAACTAATCCAAAAGATGTCTGTATCTATTAAACTTCTTACTTCATGAGGAACGTGCCTAAATTTTCTAACCATAATTTATATGAAATTCCACACCCTTATTTAAAATTAACTATCAAGTGGTACTTAGTCACAAAAGCCCCTGAGTCGCTACTATCTTTAAGCCCCTTCGCAACTTGCTCACTACGTTCGCACCTGGGGATAAACCCCAGGGCACATAACATCGTTAAATTCAATTCAGACATAAACAACTAAAATAGAAGAGCCATCTTATTTTTCTATAGCCTTATTCAAGAACTTCTTTTGGCATTGTTCACAGTAGGCCGTTCTGGTTTTTTTACGATCTACCAAGAACCTTTTTTTACAGAAAGGGCAGTATTTTACAAGTTGATAATTCATTGTTTCAGCCATTATGTTTTGGGTCGATTAAAGTCGAAGAAAATTTGTTGCTCTAAATAATCTACTTAATAAGATAAAAGGCGTTTTTCTTTATAAAACGTGCTACTGGAATAGTTGCTTTAGAGAATTATCAAAAGTTGGTTTAGGCAGTCAGCATTTGACTAAAATCTCCTATTCTGCCTCCACCTCCCTCAGCACCCCCGATTCCCCGCAGAAAAAGAACATATTGTTCACCTGCGGCATCAGTTTCTTGATTTTAGAGAGTTGTTTTCTCGCCTTAGTGATTCTATAACTGCATTTCACTTCATACACATCACAGGTATTTTCCTTTGTCGCAAGAATATCTATTTCAGCAATAATTCTTCCTTTTTTAGAGAACAAACGCACATTTTTAGAGAGGGAGTCGTAATCGCACTTAATCCTCTCATAAAGGTCTTCGAGGTAAACGTCGTGCTTTATCCTTTTAACCACCTCTACGGCAAATAAGGGAGAATTACTATTTATATCTTATTCTATAGATGAATATACATGATTAAAGAATTTAAGAGATGATAAAGAGAAGAGGTATACTCACATAGCCGACAGCCACGAAGACGGCGGTGTGCATTAGAACAAATAAAGAACAATTTAATGAAAAAATAAAATTCTCTTAATCTCTACTTAGGCAAATTCTGCTTTCCAGTCAAAGTAAGGACCTTTCCTTCTTGTTTAAGTTCCAATTCTTCCAGATTGTTGATAACAATATCATTCCCCCGCAAATAATAAGAAACATTCCGGAGCTCGCGGATACGCACTTTTTCTACGTTAGGTATTTCCACTACCTCAAAAGGAGCTTTCCCCTTTAAATGGGGATTGTTCTCATCAAATAAGCCGATAAACGCATACCAGGAATCTTCATCTTTGTGGGAAGGCTTCCTGCTCACGACAACACTTTTTACCTTATATTTTTGTGTTTTTCCCTTCATGCGCTTACTTGATGAAGTCCTTGCTTTTAAATATTGCGACAATTCCTTTGGTATGAAGATAATACGAAACCACAAAACCTGCCGCAAAAAGCACCACCGTCCAGAAGCGGCTGGTCCAGAAACTGCCCGCCACATAGCCTACCAGGAATCCCAGAATAATCAAAACGGAAGGCAGGATGGGCTGCTTATAGCGTTGAATATAATAAAGCCGCGCGGCTAAAAAACCGCCCAGAAGGACAGAGATGTAACTAAATGCCGGAGTGCGAAGAAGCACGGAAATGAAAAATCCCACTACTACAAAAAAAAGAGTTAATAATTCCGGCCATTGTTCCTGAAGTTTGATGGTTGCCATGTTATGGTTCAATTAATGCTAAGACTACTCCAGCTATGGCGGTAATAAAAACAGCAAGGATTAATCCCAGTTGGGTTTGTGTAAGTAACAGGATTCCAAATACCGCCACCACTGCTAAGGTGAAGTAATAGAGCGGACGCGAGCCGAAATAGATATTCAATCCATCCAGTTGCGGCAGAGGCAATGCTGCGCAGAGGGCCATGATCCAATTTAACCATAATCCTTTGGTGAAAAAGTAATTTTCAGGGAAAAAATATAATCCCAGAGAAAATAACAACGCTAAAACCAGATTTGCAGCAATGCCGCAAAAAGAAATCAGCGCATTATCGAAATAGGAAAAACCATACCTGAATTCTCCCAAGCGCTGCCGCACCATGAACGAAGCGACTATGCCCCCGATTAAGACCAAGGGAAGACGTCCGGCAGTGAGGAAGGCTACGACAAGAGCAATAATCAATCCTGCCCACCAGCCTTTAAATTCTGCTTTATGCCCTTCTTTGAGAGCAAAGATCTTCTGCCAGGAGAGGCGCGCAACAAAAGAAAGCGCAGCAATAATCAAAACCAAGAAGAAATTGCGCAAGCCCAGAGCAAGATCAAGCTGGGTTTCCCCCCAGTCCCGAAACGAAAAAATAAATGCAGTAAGTAAAACCGCTGGAATCAGGAAAGATACTTCCTGCTTCTCAAAGCGAAAATGATCTTTAATCCGCGCTTTTAATTCTTCACCTTTCACCATGAATCTAATTAAATAAGAAGGATATATAAAAATATTGGTTAAAAGAAGGAATTAGTTGGGAAGACAGGCTCCGTCTTTGCAGCTGGTTGAACAAAGCATGACATCTGAGACGACTGTTGACACCACCACGTCCCCGGCTCCTTTGTGATGTCCCGTGTAACAATAATATTCCATTAGCAGCTTATCATCCATACAAACATCATCTTTTTCAACGTATTTATGTTGCCCATTAGAATATAGTGGATCTCCCGATCCGGTATAAAAGAACGCATTGTTATATCCCACCGCCCTTCCTTTCGTTAAAGCAGCTTTTGCTTGATCGCTATCTTCACAGAAGAACTCTGGTCTGCATTTATTGTAAAAACAATAGGGCTTATTATTATTTCCACAAAATTCATCACCACCACACCAAACATTGCCGCCACAACCATCTTTGAAGCTGCCACAAGTTTCGCTGGGGATACAAAGCTGCTCCGGTGTCTTGGGTATACACGGTTTTTCTAGTTTCTCCACCATTGCTTGAACTTGTGTTTTCGAAGCTCTCAATACTTTCGGCGAAACCACATATTTAGCGCTAATCGCCTGCCCAGCCAATGCTCCTTTTTCTTTACTCTCCAAATCCTTCAGCAACTGCTCCCGCTCTTCAGGAGTCAATTTGGCTAATTCCGCTTCCAATTCTTCATCGGTTAATGGCGCTTCAGGAACACAAGAAACAATAAGTATCACAGAAATCAATAACAGACTAAGGAGAGATATTTTGGAGAGATATTTTGGAGAGATATTTTTCAAAGTAATACACCTCTAGGTTTTTACAACAGAAAGTATTTTCT
>CAYJVI010000010.1:0-708 GCA_964373595.1 uncultured Methanosarcinales archaeon
TTCAAAGTCAAGGATACAGAAAAAATCAGGGATTTTTTGGTATCTTTCACCTGGAGGGCTAAAAAATGAAATTCCATGTGAAAGACATGGACATAGCTACCGGCGGCATCCTGGTGGCAATTCTCAACAAGAAGGATGCGCATAAGCTGGATCTGCATTCCGCAGATCGTATCCTGGTAAAGCATAATCATAAATCCATCACCTGCATCCTGGATATTTCTGAAAGCAATAAAGCAGTTCCGGAAGGCAGTATAGGATTATTTGAAGAAGTTTTAGAAAAATTGCATGCCAAACACGGAGCTATTGTTGATGTCGCTTTCACCGGCAAGCCAGAATCGGTAAAGCATATCCGGGATAAATTGTTCGGCAAGGAATTGAATCCCACCGAAATGTATCATATTACCGATGATATCACTCACGACCGATTGACCGATATCGAGAAAACGTATTTTGTGGCCGCTTCGTTTACCCACGGTTTGTCCGTCAAAGAAGTGGTAGGTTTAACCAAAGCCATGGTGCAGACCGGCAAACAGCTTAAGTTTTCTGGAGTTACGTTGGATAAGCACAGCATTGGCGGCGTTCCCGGAAACAGGACTACCATGGTGGTGATACCTATCGTCGCTGCAGCCGGATATGTCATTCCTAAAACCAGTTCACGAGCTATTACCTCTCCGGCAGGAACTGCTGACACTATGGAATGTTTGGCAA
>CAYJVI010000010.1:718-12833 GCA_964373595.1 uncultured Methanosarcinales archaeon
GTTCCGGGAAACTGGACTACCTGGGGGGTTTTACTTTTGGTGGCGGATGCGGTTTTTTTCTTTCCTAAACCATGTCCAGGTGTTTTACCTCTCCGGCAGGAACTGCTGACACTATGGAATGTTTGGCAAAAGTAGAGCTTTCAGAGAAAAAGATTCGGCAAGTAGTGCGCAAAACCGGCGCCTGCATGGCGCATGGCGGCTCCATCAATCTTGCCCCTGCGGATGACAAGATTATCGACGTAGAAAATCCTCTTTCCATCGATGCGGAAGGGCAGTTATTGGCGTCAGTAATGGCCAAGAAACACTCCGTAGGCGCCAACCACGTTCTCATCGATATCCCTATGGGAAAAAGCACCAAAGCAAGAACCGTGAAGGAAGCCAAGCATCTTAAGAAAATGTTTGAGTTGATCGGCAGAAAGCTAAGCATGAATGTCCGGGTTATCATCACTGATGGTTCACATCCCATTGGAAATGGAATAGGCCCATTATTAGAAGCAGAAGATGTTATGGCAGTATTGCGGAATGATCCTCTTGCGCCTCAGGATTTGAAAGAGAAATCCCTCATGATGGCAGGAATTTTGCTGGAGATGGTCTGCAAGTGCAGCAAAGGAGACGGTGTGAAAATAGCTCAAGAAATGCTGGAAAGCGGGAAGGCCTTGAAGAAGATGAATGAGATTATTGACGCGCAGGGACGGCAAAAGAAACCATCGCTAGGAGAGCATCGTTATCCAGTACATAGTGGAAAATCAGGTAAAATAGTTGAGATAGATAATGAAGTTATTGCGAAAATTGCCCGGATTGCCGGCGCTCCCGACGATAAAGGAGCAGGTTTGTATTTAACCAAGAGGATTCATGAAAAAGTACATAAAGGGGAACTGCTTTATACCGTATACGCGGAGAATGAATTTAAGTTAGGGTTGGCCAAGGAATTTTTGGCAAACAATAAAGGTTATGCAGTGAAATAAGATGCCTCGAATGCATAAGAAACACGAACTGGATATTGAAAACTTGGATGTAGTAGATGTTCTTAAAAGCGAAATTCACAAAGTTGAAGAGACGCTCCGAAGGGTAGATGATTTTTATAAAAAAGATTTGCGTAAACTCGAGCGCTTATCTGATAGCATTGCCCGGATTGGCGGCAGCTGGGGGTTTATTCTTAGTTTTCTGCTGGTTCTGGTGGTCTGGACAATAGTGAATGTCTTGATTTTGCGAGAGAAAGCGTTTGATCCTTACCCATTTATTCTTCTGAATTTATTCCTTTCCATGCTGGCAGCCATACAAGCTCCGGTAATTTTAATGAGCACCAACCGGGCGGCGCGAAGAGATCAGGCAAGGTTAGAAATTGACCTGGAGAAAGATCTGCGTGATCTGCATGTTGATCAGAGTTCGCATGAGATCTTGTTGGAACTTCACCGGGATATGGATAAAGTTAAGAAGAAGCTGGGATTGAAGTGATAATACTTTTGGAAAAAGAGAGGTATAGATATGACCGAAGCAAAGTTTCACTATGCGATTTTGGTTGGTTTATTTTTTTGGATTGGGCTATTCTTGGTGCTGTTACAACCATCAAGTAGTGCGGGGGGGGGGGGGGGTCTTATCAGAATTATTGATTAATGTCAATATTCCTGAAAAGTATCTTCATATTTATCCGGGAGAATCAGTATTGGCAGAAACAGAAATAATCTTAATTCAGACAGAAAATGCTGCAACCATCCATGACATTTTAATTGAATATACCATAAAGAACTATAATGATGCAGTTGTAACTAAAATATTAGAAACAAAGGGCGGAAGTTCCAGAATAAACACCATTGAAGAATTAAACCTTCCTTCTGATGCCCAACCGGGAATTTATACCTTAGAAGTCACAGTAAGTAAAGAAAACATTCTACGTAAAGATTCCGAAACATTTGAAGTTATGGAGAAAATACCTGAGTCAAAAAATGGTGGAAAAATAAGGGATTATGTAACATTAATCCTCATTATACTTAATTTGACACTGATACTTGCGGTCTTTTTCTTGGCAAGAAGGCATAAGTGCGGATAGTTGATTACAGTGTCTGCTCATGAAACAGAAAATGAACGTTGTAGTATAAGTATATTCTCCAATAAATATAAATTTATATATTCAGTAACTGTCATTATTCCGTTCTTAAAAAAGGTGGAAAAAGTGAGTGAACCTGAACAATGCTTGGTAGTTCCGCGGAAAGCTCTCTTTGGAGTTAATGATGAGTACGCTTTCACCGGTTTTCTTAAGAAAGAAGACTGGAATGTTGATTTGGAAGAAATATTGCAGAAGAATTCTTTTTATGCGCCGCGGAAGACCACTGATAAAAATGATGATGTTGAATATAGGGAAGATTTGAAGCAGATTATACCTGGGGTGGCTTTTCTGTATAATGACAAAATCTTTTCCTACGCTCGCCTTGCTGGATCTTCAGAAGAACGCTTGGTAGGCAGAAATGATATTCTTATTGCCGGGCACATTAATATTATTGATGCCATGCCAACATATGCAGAAACTTTTTGGAAGGCTCTTCATCGAGAGTTTGAGGAAGAGGTTGATTACAGGGGTGCTTATTCTCTTCAGGAGGTGGGATATGTCAATTGTGATGTAACTTCAGTAGATAAAGTACATTTTGGATTAGTTTATATAATAGATGGCAGGTCTCCGGATATTTCAGTTCGCGAAACTGATGCGCTGGAAGGAAGCCTTAAATCTTGTGAAGAGATAGAGAAATTAAATCCTCCTTTAAAAGAATGGCACAAGTATGTATATGAAAATTTTGTGAAAGGATATTTAAGAAAATGACTATTTCATTCCAGTACTGCCGAATCCTCCCCTATCCTCGCGGTTGAAGGAATCAACTTCTTCGAAGTTTACTTGGTGATGGTTTACCAGAATCATTTGCGCTATTCTTGCGCCTCGTTCAATAGTCACTTCTTTGTCCGTAAAATTGAAGGCAGCAAAATGATATTCATCATTATCGCCGCAGAAATCGGCGTCTCCGACTCCGATACTATTTGCTGCAGTGATTCCCAGTTTGTGAGTGGAACTTCTGGGAGCGAGCATGATCCATGTTCCCGAGGGAATTTCTAATACCACATTAAGCGGAATATAAGCGACTTCTTTAGGTTTGATGGTTGTGGTGATTCTTGCATATACATCAAATCCTGCTGCACCTTTGGTTTTATATTGCGGCAAGGGCAGGGATTTGTCAAGGCGTTTAATGCGGACTCTCATGAAAAGCTAAAACTATTTTGAGGTTTAAATGTATTGTTATAGTTGAGGCTTCAAATATCGAAAGACAAAGTCACTTCATACATCCTGTTGATGATTTTGAGCAAATAAAAGATAACTAACTTATTTTTACTTGTATCTAATAATGATGCGCCCATGGGGCGTAATGTATATAACTTATTTTTCATCTTGAGCAATTTCTCTTTGTCCCGGTTATAGTATACTTCATAAAAATCGCGGGCGTAACCAGTCGCCTCTTTCATGAAGTCAACATCTTCTTTGGACAGTTTCAGTTTCTTGGAAAGAGGTTTTTTAGCTAACGAAGACCATGATTTGCCTAAGGTAGCAATGTTCCAAACGTAGAAGAATTCCAACGATTTCTTCTGTAAAGAGAAATTATTCTGCTTATTGATCAGCCGCAGATTGAACTGTTCTAATTTGGTTAACGTTTCACGTAAATCAACCGCAGTTTTAAGGTGCTTTTCATCGCCTGTTTTAGCGTATTGTAGGCAGGAGTCGCTCATGGTGAGCATGATATGGAACATCCGCCTGAACATAGTAACATAATCCTCATCCGAGCCTTCTGAAATATTTTTAATTCTGCAGGAATTAGTAGTCTGATCAACAATTTCAAATCCGAGAAGAAATCGCAGGGTATCACGGATGCTGTTAATTGTTTCCGAATCATCATATTTGATGTAAATCTCATTATAACCTTCCCGATAGCGGCTCATAAGCATTCGGTCCAGATACTCTTCCTTGCTTTTGAGATAAAGGGTTGCTTTTTTCTCTTCCGGCGCTTTTTGGGAATAAATAACTAGCTGGTTGTTGAGCAGATTTAGGTTTATTTCATCTCCTTTCTTAATATTGTTCTCTTTGACCCATTTACTAGGTAGAGAGACCATTAAAGTACTGGGTCCTTGCTGGATGACTTTACGCTGCATGATTATTCTTATTTCTGGCGTTCTATTTAAATATTTCTAATCTATTATTATATTAGGTAATTATTATGATATTAGGGGAAAATATATATTTTTTAATGGTCAGAGAGCATATTGGTGAGAAAAAATGAAAAAAAATGAAAGTGAAGGTTACTACGGTAAGGTTGACAGACTAGGTAGATTCAATACCCATGGATCCAATTATGCCCTTATCGTAGAAGATTACAGGCGACAGCTTGAGGACGAGTACAGCGTGAGTGATGTTCTAAGTGGGCCATTTTTTAAGGTAGATTTATATTCAACTCTTAAAGAAACGAGGAAAAAATTTCGTCAAAGTAAGGAAGATATTGAGGAGGAAGACGTAACCAACCACAGTTGGTCTCAGCGGAAAGCGGTATACCTTACTGAAATTCTTATCAACGAAGATAATGGGCGAGAAGGACTGCCTTTATTTGAACACAATGTTGATAGCGAATACATGCTTGTCCAGAATGTATCTGTACATCAACCTAGGGCATGGGATGGTTTTTGGGAAGATGAAATAGCAATTGAACGCTACAGCACCTACGGAGAATTGGAGGAAGCAATAAAGAAGCCGTGGAGTGAAGGGCCATGGATAAGACAACCGGAAAGTTGGACAGAGCTTAATTATAGGATGGGGGTTAAGATTCTTGAGAAGTATAAGAAAAAATGATAACCTACTCTGACATAACCAACATGAATAATCTCTCTTTAGCGAAATCAACAAGATTCCCTTCCCTGCGATATGTAGATTTCAGGCGCAAACCTACTTCTGAGAAGAGCACTCACTATGTTAGTTTTGGCGACTATGCGGAGCCGGAGGATTATGCTTTAATTGAATTAGGAAGTCGCGAGAAATTAATCCTACAGCAGTATGGTTGCATTCATCTTCTGGATACATGCCATTGCTGCAGAAGTTATAGGTAAGAAACCATGGGTAAGAAACATTATAAGAAATTTAAACTTCCATAAAGTATTTAATGGTGAAAATTAAAGAAGAATATGAGGATAAAAACATGGTAAACTACAACTTTTGTCCGCAGTGCGGGAATGCTCTGAGCGCGGTAAATGACAACGGTCATCAATTTCCGGGCTGCGTGAATTGCAAATTTACTCATTACAACAACCCCGTCCCTGTAGCTGCAGTTGTCGTGCCGGTGGAAGATAAAATTGTTTTAGTCCAGCGCAAATATAACCCCAGTAAAGGAGGATGGTGTCTTCCTTGCGGCTTTGTGAATGCCTATGAAGATCCTACAGGGGCGGCAATTCGGGAAATTGAAGAAGAAACAGGTTTGGTAATTGTTATCAATAAAATCCTTGACACCACTGCACCTATGCCCAGAGTAGCGGGAAAAGGAAATCAAGTTGTGCTCTTTTATGAAGGCGGTATTGTTGGTGGTGAATTAAAAGCAGGAGATGATGCTCTGGATGCTAGATTATTTTCGCGTAAAGAAATGCCGAAAATCTGCTTTGGTTCCCATGAATATATTGTGAACCGATGGTACGAACAAAAAAATAAAAGATAAGTAGGAAACTTATGACTGCAAAAAATGATATCATAAGAATTGAACGGGCTTTGGATCGCAGCAGCGCAGATCAGCATCTTGATTTCCAAGCAAATCAAGATATTATTCAACGCATTCTGCAGCTGCGTGATGAGAAAAAAGTTCTTATTCTCGGACACAACTACATGGCTCCTTTAGTCTATCATCTTTCCGGTGAAGGAGAGCGAGGTGATTCTTTGCAGTTAGCGCAATATGCAGCCAAATCGGATAAGCCGATTATTCTTTTTGATGGGGTTCGATTCATGGCGGAAACAGCAAAGATTCTTAACCCAGAGAAGAAAGTTTTGATTGCTGATATGAAGGCGGGTTGTAGCTTAGCTGATCCTTTTCGGGGAGAAGATGTGCGAAAGTATAAACAGAAGTATCCAGGATTGCCAGTCGTACTTTACATCAATTCTTATGCTGATGCGAAAGCAGAAGCAGATTATTGTTGTACTTCTTCCAATGGATTGAAAATAGTAGAACATGCAGCCAAAGAATTTGGAACCAAGCAAGTTATTTTTCTGCCTGATTCTTTAATGGGAGCAAATTTGCAGGAAGAGCTCAAACAACAGGGAAGTACACTTGATTTGATTTACCCTGGCAAATATGACGCAGAGCACGGTGCTTGTGAGGTGCATGCGCAAATCACGCCGGAGATGATCAGAAATATTCGCCACGATTTTGGTCTTTCGCGAGAAGATAAAACTACTGCGGTGTTAGTGCATTGGGAATGTCACCCTGAAGTTTTGAGGGAGGCTGATTTCCACGGCAGCACTTCCGCGATGATTAAATACCTTCAAATCCATCCGGAGTTAAAACGAGTATATTTAGGAACAGAGTGCGAAATGACTGCTAATATGCAGAATGAATTCCCGCAGATTGAATTTGTGCGCACTTGCGCCATCGCCTGTCAGCATATGAGGAAAATTACTTTACATAAAATTTTGCAGGCGCTGGAAACAGAACAGCCGGAAGTAACCGTGCCGGAAGAAATACGTGTAAAAGCGTTGAAGTCGATACAGAGGATGTTGGAAATAGGAGATAAACAAAGGTGATGAAAATTTTATATGAAAATTTATTTGGTAAAGTGGTGATGGTCACTGGCGCCAGCAGTGGCTTGGGTGAAGCATTAGCACGACAGTTGGTTGAAAATTCATGTGTCGTCTACATGGGAGCACGAAATCATGAAAAATTGAAAAGTATTGCGGATGAAATAAATAATGGGCGAGGCAAAGCAATTCCAATAGCGTTAGACGTTACTAGACCAGAACAGGTTGCTGAAGCGGCTAAAAAAATGGTGCAAGAATACGGAAAGATAGATGTCTGGGTAAACAACGCTGGAGGAGAAACTCCCGCGTCTGCTCTCGAGCTCTCTCCACAACAACTGTATGACATTACTGCTGTAAATTATTTTGGTTTAGTCTATGGCACGCAGGAAGCGGCGAGGCAGATGGTGAAGCAAGAATTTGGCGACATAATCCAGGTTTTATCGACCAGCGCATTTACCGCTAGGAAAAAAGAATCAGCCTATTGCGGCGCTAAATCCGCTGCTAAACATTGGAGTGATTGCGTCAAGGAAGAATTGCAGGAATACGATATCAGGCTGATCCACGTGTTTCCAGGCGGAATGAAAACCAAATTTGCCGAGAATGCCGGACTGCAAATACCGCCAAATGCAATGAATCCAGACGAAGTTGCTGACTCTATATTAAACACCTTGACGAAGCCGAGAAATGTTGTAACGGATCTGACGTTGTACAGGAAAGGTTAAAGCTTCCTGCAAAAAGCCATAAACCCGGTATGCCCCAGCATCTGGAATTCCGGGCGCATGATCTGCTCATCAATGGCCCATTTTCTCTCCAGCAATTCTACTGTTTCTAATACTTTGAAGGAGGTCCCTTTCAGAGAAGCAAGAAATTTCTGCATCTGAATTAAATTAGGAAGATAAATGACTAAATAGCCGCCATCTTTCAAGGCTTTTTCGGCATGTTTAACCACCTGCCAAGGCTCCGGTAAATCTAGAGTTATCAGGTCCAGTTCTTTCTCTTTTATTCCTTTGTAAATGTCTTCTTGCTTTAGCGTAACATTAGCTAATCCCGATAAGGCAATATTCTTCTGCACCACTTTGTGATGCTCAGGGTGGATTTCGTAGACAGTTATTTTCTTGCAGATATTGGCTAGGGATAAGCATAACGAACCTGAACCGCCCCCGGCATCAACCACTTCCGATTCTTTATTGATTCCGGTTTTAGCCATAACCTGGCCGATGTCTTTCTGCAGCATAATCTGCGGCCCGCGCTGGAATTGCTCCCAGAGATCAGGAAAAGAAGCGTCTAGAAGCACGAATGTTTTACCGGTGCTGGATCTGATGCTGGTTTTCTTTGACTTCAGCTCTTTGCTGCTGATGACGCCGAAGGAAGTGTGGAAATCTTCGTTGATGTCTTTGACTAGATATTTTTTGCCGGTGTTTTGTTCGATGAGAAGTTTTTTGCTGGTGTTAGGCATACTCCCTTTAGAAAATGGGCCCCTTTAAAAGTATTACCCTGATAATTATGCTTGAATCCGAAATATTCATAACCGTCACGGATATATTCTGCAATGAAGCGATCACGCCCAAGATGATGATGCGCCCAATAGTCTATTTGTGATTCCCGAAATCTTTTTCGGACGCCCAGTATTAAATTTTCGCAGGCATGGAGGCATTCATGGACAATGACATGATCTTCTGTTTTTTTTCCTGCTGTTACGACGATGTTGGGATTGATGCCTATCAACCGGTAATCCAGCATCCAGTAACCCCAGTTTTCGCTTCGTATCATATTAAAATCATACACCATGTGGACGCCAGCCTCTAGTAATTGATCCACAGAACGACGGTTAAAACCCCTAAGGGGTGATAGAGACATAAATGACTTAAAGAAGATTAAAATATATAAATCAGCCCTTAATTCTGTATATGTTATGACTTTCCTCAACCAGAAGAAAACCTATCTTGCCAAAGCGGATAAAAGTAAGAAAGGAGATATAGACCAGAAAGTAGCCCCGCTTCTGGAGAAAATCAATGGGATGAATGATTATTACACTACTTCTTCTTGTTCCGGAAGAGTGTATTTGTGGAAAGGCACTGGTAAGAAGTCAGAAACGCAGTGGCTGAAGGTAAGCCATGAGCTGATTGATGAGTGTTTTTTCCAAACCGATGAGAAGCAAGAATTGGTCTGGCTGCGTCTGGAAGGGTTTATTCTTCATGTCGCTGGTCGGGATTTAGCAGCAGCTGCTGTTCTGTTAGAGAAAGCACGGCGATTTTACAAGAAAAGCTGTATTCTTAGCGCAAGTTCTAAAACCATAGTGGAAATCAGGGGAAGCGAATGTATGGAAATGCCATTGTATAAAGATGGAAACCTACTTTTTTCTGGAGATGCAGGGTGGCTGAAGGATTTCATAAACAAAAAGTTAGAGAAAATGTGGAGTGATATGGAACGGTTTAGGAAGAGTTTATAACAAAATATAAACAACAAAAAAAAAGAAGAGTTTACTTCCTCTTCACTAACATCACTACCATGGACAATAATGCCGCGATGGACATCAGCGCTACCAAGGCTCCTAACATCAGCACATATTGGTCGCTTTCCCGGAAGGATGCTTTGACTACTGACTGATCTGCCGATTCCCGTTCCGCTAATTTCTGCTGCAGTTCTGCGGTTAATTTCTCGTCAGCATAGTATTCTTTTGTTCCCGCAGCAGTAGATTCGCTTACACATTCTTTGACTTCCAGCTGCACTTCTTCGGAATCAAGAACTTTGTCATCATCTACTACTTCTACCGTCAGCGGATAAGTGTCCGCAGCAGCATCAGTAAGATCAAGATCGAAAGAGGCTTCGTATTCGTTGTCGCTACTTTTGTAATCGCCTAAATCAATGTTGGATTTTATTAATTCCAGATTCAAGGCGCTGTTGCGCACTTTCAGGACCAAATTATTAAAGTCCTCGTCTCCATTATTCTTCAAAGTTACATGAAGAGTTGTTTTGCTTACACAGAGTAATTTGCTGTTAGTCAAGTCTGCTCTGGTGATGGCTACTTCTTCATCTGAGCGGTCTACTTTGACAGTCTGGGTGTAGGTCGTTTTGTGGGTGTTGCTGTCAGTATCCTTCCCTTCGACGGTTATTTCTAAAGTGTATTTGTCTTGGTCGAGATTATCATTTTTGAGATTCAGCTCAACGGTCACTTCCACATCTTCACCATCAGCCAATTCATCCGGCAGATCCAGATCTTCTGAAGCCACTTCTTCGTCTTTGCCGTCAAGAAGAGTTACGGTTACTTTTATGCTGTCTGCTTTCATATCTTTGGTGTGTTCGTTCTTGAGATCGAATTTGACTTTATTCGTATCAGACAAGGAAAGTTCTCCGTCATCATCTCCGTTGACTTCCACGTTGAGAACTTTCAGGAAGCTCTTTAACTGCACTTTGACGTTCGCTTCCTTGACTACAGGATTACCGTTTTGGTTTTTCCCAGATACTCTCAGCTTGGCGATGACATCGGTTTTAGCGTCGTTGGGAACATTGATTTTCAAAGTAACTGAAGCTTGTTCTTGTGCGCTTAATTCTTGTTCATCAGTAGATAATCCTTCGCTAATGACAAGATTGTTGTTTTTGTAATCTTCATCTACTTCCACTAGTTCTACCTTGACATCAGTCAATGATTCAAATGTTCCTGCGTTTTTCAGGGTAACGGTCTTAAGCAAACCGCTATCTCCCTGTTTTACATCAGTAAATACAATGTCAGAGATGCTGAAATCAGCTGGCAGTTCTTCCACAACTTCGTACGTAGAGAATCCCAAAACAGTGAAAACAAATTGTCCGTTAGCATTACCAACTAATTTACAATCATCTTGTGGGCACTTCTTAGAGTCTTTCAGCATCAATGGTTTCTGGAAGGTTTTCTTCAAAGTGATAGTTGCAGGCTTGCTTAATTCCGGAGCTTTTACGGTTACTTTTCCGTCGCTGATAGAAACAACCTCAGCAAGGAATAAGATTTCTGAAAGATCTACATCCTGAGTGAATTTTATCTTACCAAAATTGTTTTCGAGGGTAAAATTAGGAACTTTTTTCACATCTTGGACGTCTTTAAGCTTGGTAGTTTCTGTTCCCGGAAATTTGTCAGCATCGACAGGTCTGTCTGCAACTTTGACGGCCCATTCTTTGTTCAGGTTTACATTCTGGCCGGTGACGGTTACTTTTACGGTATGGTCGCCAACTTTATTATTGGCATTAAATACAAATGATTCGGCAACTTCGCCCGGCACAGGTTGACCTTCTACAAACCATTGGTAGCTTACAGCAACATTTGCTGGATTTTGCAGAGTTATGCTGAAATCCTGGGATTTATCTTCTTTTAAAGTTAAGGAAGTGCTGCTTGGCAATGCTGAGCTCACGGTGACAGTGCAGTCTTGGCCGGTAACAGTCAGCGTTTCTGTGTCGTACAGCTTAACAGGAAATTGCGCTGCTCTGTACACTTTCAGAGTCAGCTGGTGCTCGCCGGTAATTTTTTTTGGATCAAGTGAAAAGCTTATCGCAGGGCTTGATTCTCCTTTAATGGTGGTAGTTTTATCTAAATTCAAACCGAGGGCATTGTTGGTGAGAGTTACTTTTACCTTTGTTTCTGGTTCAAAACCAATGTCAACCAATTTTGCTCTTACTTCTACGTTCTTCAGTTTTTCTTGACAGGTTAAACTGTTATCGTCTTTAACATCATTCACGTACAGCGCTAGGCTATCAACATATACGTTATTCTGCTTTTGTTCTACTTTTAACAAAAAGTTTCTTGTCGATACATATTCATTATAAGGCACAGATTCATCCCTTGCTTTTACCGCAAATTCAACCGAGTAGGATCCGGCAGTTAGACTGGCAGGGATCTTATAGGCATAAGTTACTTCTTTTTCTTGTCCTGCCTGAAGGTGGAATGGATCTGGTATATTCTGTGGTGCGGGGAAATTCCCAAGAGCAGGATCTGCATTAACAGCCACTTCAATCGTTTCAAGCGGCACATTTCCATTATTCTTTACAGTTGCTTTAACCGTAATCTCATCACCAGGCTGGAAAGCAGCAGTTGCGCCTCCGCCAGCGTAGGATACTAATGTTCCTCCGGTTTTTCCTACTTTAATATCACTCACAGTCAAAACTGATTCTTCAACTGCCAAAGCGCTTCCAATAGTAATTAATAAGGCTATAATAATTGCCAATCCGATGATGAATTTTTTTGTTTCCATTTTTGTTTTACTCCTTTGTTGTTTTTTTGATTACGGTTTTAACAGCTCATCAAGCTCTTTTTTAGAGTTGTCAGGAATTTTATTTTCAGGTCGGACTAAC
>CAYJVI010000010.1:12933-15993 GCA_964373595.1 uncultured Methanosarcinales archaeon
TTTACATCCGCTCAGCATCATAACAGCTGACAATCCAGACGCGTACAACACGTTTTTGAATTCCATTTTTTTGATCTCCATCTATTTCCTGAACAATGCTACCAGCAGCAGCACAATCATAACTGCAACTGCAACGATAGCTATGACCAATAAGGCCATGACATAATCATTAGTGGTATACGACGGCCCTTCCACAGTTTTGACCACATTTGCCGTTTCTGTGCTAGTTTCCTGAGGGGCGCTATTTTCCCCACCAGCTGCCACTTCTGCTTCCTGCTCTGACGTTGCTTCTACAGGTTCTTCAGCCAGCACACAGTCGGCACCGATTTCTACTTCTACTCTTTCATTATCAGCAGGATAGTCTTTGTTGATGTACGCAGTAAGGTCGAGGAAGTAGGTTTTAGCTTTTACGTTCTGGGGAAGTCCGAAGGAAAATACTTTTTTCCAGGTGTTTTGGCCTTCTTTTAGGTGCGGCTTAATGGCGATGTCCGGTACATTTTCATTAAGGCCTAATTCGTCATTGACGATGGAAAGGCCGACGTTCTGCTGTGAATCTGTGCCAAAATTATGCAGTTCCAGATCAAGGAAGAATTCTGCATCACAGGTTGTGACCTTAACCGGTTTTACTTCCGCTTTGACAATTCTCACGTCATCATCATCGAGCTCAACTTCAAGCACTAATTCTTTCTCCAAGGTATATTCTATTCCCTGGCCGTCTTCCGCGGTGATGGTCAATTCCAGCGTATAGGTTTCAGGTTCGATCTCTTTGTTGATCAGGAAGGAAACAGTATATTCTGTATCTTTTCCCGCTTCGATGGTATCAAGGACGTAGACTTCTTCAGGAGATTTTTCAAAGAGATCATCGTCGTCAGCATCAATGGTCAGTTCAACTTCATCCAACCTTCCGTCGTTTTTATAACCGCTGTCAAATACATTCTTGAGGTTAAAGGTGAGAGATACTTCCGTGTAGGGCTTCACTTCATCATTAAGATCATATTTTTTTTCAGCGCTCTTGAATTCTTCTTTTTGGGCGTCGCCTCTATAATTAATATATCGTACTTCCAGCTCCTTTAGTTCCAGCATAGAAGCGGTCTCTTGAACTAAGTCTGCGCTGTCCAGCTGCGCTTTGTTAGCATCTTCAGCATTATATATCACGATGGTCCCAATCTTTTCCTTTCCCGGTTCTTTTTTATGCGGGACTTCGATAGTAAGGAAAGTAGTGGCGCTGCCATTAGCAGGAACAATTACCTGCTTAGATTCTCCTTTGTATTGAGAAGTAAGGCCAGTCGCTTCTACGGTTACCGTTATTTGTGAGAGGCCGTCATTGGTAATTGTAATTGTTTCTGTGGTGACAGTTATAGTATCTTGGTTGTCTTTGGTAAATTTGCCATAATCTACTTTCAGCATCACTTCGCTTTCGGTAATGCCGGGCGAAGCTGCAGCAAAGACTGGCAAGAACAAAAGTACACTAATTAATACTACAAGAGTAGTAATAAATTTAGGTCTGTTCATAAAGCAACAAAGCACTATTTTGGAGTAGTACTATTTAAAGGTTTCCAAAAATAGTTCCTGTTTTTTAAACCAAAAAGGCTCTGCCTTTGTAGGGTTTTGGAACTAATAAGGTTATTTGGTACGTTTGTTATAACGGGAAAATAAAAAAGGGATTATTAAAAAAAATAAGAAAATTATTTTCGGTTTCCCATATAAAAGAATTTCTCGATGGAAACGTCTTCATTCTTGTAATTTCCCGAACGCGGATGGTTGCTGGCAGACTGTGGCGGCGACTGTCCGCGGGGGATATCATGAGTGTTTGCCGGAATTTCTCCCAGTTTTGGGGGCGCATTTGAAGAGCTCTGCGGTTGGACCATTCTTAATTGCTTAAGCATATCTAATTCCTTGCGCATAGCCTGCATCTGTTCCTGAAATTCGCTTATTTTTTTGACTAGAAATTGTGAATTCTGCTGCAGGATGTCTTTGATTTTTTCGGGATGAAGATCAGCCTGCTGGTGTTGAACAGAGCTTTGGCCTGATGTTGTTGCTGCTGCTTGTTCCCGTTGCGGCTCTGTATTCTGTATCCGTTCCCGGATAGAAGCATATTCGCCGTCTTTAGCGCGGAAGACCTTTTCCGCCTGTAAAACCGCATCGTCGCGATCCAGAGCTAATCCCTGTTTCATCAAGTCAAGAGCAAGCTTGTTAATTTTCTGAATTCGTTCTACATCCATGGTATATCCCCTCTTTGAATATTCTTTTTACTGTCGAAAAAGAAGAGGTTACTTAATAATGTTTTCTATTCTCAAAAGGTTATACTGAAATTCTTGGATTTTCGAATGGAATTTCAGAATATAATTCGCCTATCACTCATTATATTGTTTGATTTCAACAGAAACTCACTATACATAAAAAGTTTATCCGCCGCAGACCAGCGGTATCTGAAAGGGTAAAACCTTTGCAGTGCCTAAAAATACCAGCACTAAACCAAGAATAAGACCAATAAATAATCCCATCATGAAGTATTTGAATTCTATAATTCCTAACTGGCCTCTTTTATCCATAATCATGAGAAAATATTTTTTTGTATATAAATGTTTCTTTTTTCAGGCACAGTTCTTTTTCTGAGTGATTTCCGTGTCCTACTTCGTTTTGGCGGCCGCAGCCGTCTGTGTCAGTATTGTCAGATATTGCGATAGCAATACTGACATGACCAGACGGAGCATACCATGTTCCTGTACAAAGTACAAGGGTTATGGTATGCGGAGTAGGCTGCGGCCGCCAAAACTTCGTCGCGCCATGCCAAGATTAACTCACTAACGTTCGCCAATCTTGTCAATCTTGGCAGCGACGGACACGGAAATCACTAGTTTTTTGGACTGTGCCTTTTTTCAGATACAGTTCTTTTTCTGAGTGATAATCATCGTCTGGGCCAAGAGGTGAGGCGAGCTAGGTGATTCGTAAGACAAAGTTAAGGCCAAAACCAATCGGGGATTTCATCGAATTTTTTGTATCATCACTACCACGAGGTTTTGCGAGGCGAACGGCCAAGATGATTATCACTCACTTTTT
>CAYJVI010000011.1:0-15962 GCA_964373595.1 uncultured Methanosarcinales archaeon
ATGCTTTCCTACAAAACCGTTATGGCCAAGAATAACTACTCTTTTTATACCGTCCATTTTCAATCCATCCATTTTCAATTCTTCATATCAATAAGGCAGCGAACTGCCTGGCCTTTCCGGACCATTTCAATAGCGTCGTTAATTTTCTCCAAAGGATACAAGTGTGAAATCATTTCATCCAGATGCAACACTCCTTCTGTCTGCAATCTGATCAGGCGCGGGATGTCGTAATCAGGCCGGGCATCTCCTCCATGCGAACCGGTTATTTTCTTGGTGAAGTGCAGCGGGAATGAATCCAGGCTCATTTTTTCGCCATGTTTAGGCACGCCCACAAAAATAGTCCTTCCTTCCTTGTTAGTTAGTTCGTATGCCAGTTCCCTTACGGATCTGATGCCGGTATTGTCTACTACAATATCAACGCCTTCGGGAAGAAGCTCTTTTATTTTCTCTGAAACGTTTTCTTTCAATGAATTGATGGTGTGGGTTGCGCCAAATTTCCGGGCTTGTTCTAACTTGAAATCGTTAATGTCGATGGCTATGATTGGATAGGCTGAAGTGAGTGATGCTGCCAAAGCAATGGCTATTCCTACACCTCCTGAACCGAAGATGGCAATCGACTCGCCGGATTTAAGCTGCGCATCGTTATGCACTACACCAAAAGCAGTAGTCAGCGCGCAGCCATACAAGGTCGCAGTTTTAAGATCAACATCCGGCGGTATTTTAGTGACTCTATTTTCTGATACCACCGCATATTCGTTAAATGTGGTCACCCATCCGCCATTGACAGTTTTTTCACCCCATTTATAGCAAGGAGTAGCAGATTGAATCCCTTTTCCCGGCTTCCAGTGCAAGACTGCATGATCCCCAGGTTTAACGGTAGTGACTCCCTTGCCGCACTTTTCAACAACTCCGCTGCCTTCGTGTCCTAAAAGATGAGGCAAATATTTATCCGGGCCTTTCACTCCATCTATTTCACCTAATTGGCTGCCGCAAATGCCGCTGTAATGTATTTTCACCAAAACTTGCCCGTATTCTAATTCGTGAGGAAGCTCAAGATCAGCAATTACCAGGGGTTGGTTCTGTCCTACCAGAATTGCTGCTTTCATGTCAGTCATTTTTATTCAACGTTTATTCAAAGTACATAAATTCGTAATCTCCTCCGTATCCAAACTGTTCAAATAACCATACCCAGGATTCCGGAGAGAAAAAAGATTCACAGGTCAGCGCCCAGCATTGTAAATTAAATAGTTCTTCTTCATTTCTGTAGCTCTCGACCGCAATATATTTGTTCTTTCCTACCCGTTCAATTTCCCGCAGGGCCTTCTGCAGGTCCTTGATGGGAAGGTTGTGCAGAGCCATAATGGAAATCACTAAATCAAACTCTTTATACTTAAAATGATACGGATTCTGGGCTTTATACACAAATAAACTATCTTTTATTTCTTCTTTTGCATCAGTTATGGCGTGCTCAGAAAGGTCAAATCCGGTCACTGTAGCTTTGGGAAGAAGTTTCTTTAATTCGTAGAGTAAATATCCTTTTCCACAGCCCACATCTAATATTTTGGCATTTTCCGGAAGGCGGTAGAATTCAATTAAAGCTTTAGCCACTACTTGCCATCGCCCATCATATCTGTAGCCGCCGTATCCGGTCCTTCTGCTGCCGTCCCAGTAATCCTTATCGTATCTCCGGGCTATTTTCATGCAGGCTACTTTATCGTCATTCATCCTGCTAAGGTAATCCCTGGCAGTTTTGGTGTGCAGGTGAGTAATAATATTCATTAATTGTCCCATTTTCTTTGGATTCAGGGAGGTATTTGCTTTATAACATTTATGGAAGAGAGTGCGTATTAAGTGTGGTGCAAAATCCAATGAGCCTAGACCTGCATCCTGAGGAACCGAAGTTAAATAATATTTATAAACAACCATTTAGTCTAAAAAAGCATGAAATCAGTAATAGGCATCGATTTTGATAATACTATCATAAGTTACGACAACCTCATTCACAAAATTGCTCTGGAAAAAAACCTGATCCCTCCTCATTTTACAAAAAGTAAAACCAAAATCAGGGATCACCTTAGGCAACTTCCAGGGGGGGAAATAGAATGGCAGAAAATCCAAGCCCTCATTTATGGGCCACGGATCACGGAAGCCAACCTAATCGACGGTGTTAAGGAATTTCTAAAGGATTGTAAAGATAACGGGATTAAAGTATATATCATCAGCCATAAAACAGAACATTCCAATCTGTACCAAGGGGGGACTAATTTTAGAACTTCCGCGCTCAACTGGATGAAAGAAAATATTTTCTCAGATCTGCTTTCGGAAAAAGAAGTATATTTTACTCCAACCCAAGATGAAAAAATTCAAACTGTTGCCAATCTCGGCTGCACCCATTTCATTGATGATTTGGAAGAAATATTCGGCCAGGAAATATTTCCCGGAGATGTAAAGAAGATTCTTTTTGATCCGCATGGTAAGGCCTCCATCAGAGGAGAAATTGCTATTTTCACGACTTGGAACGATATACACAAATTCTGTTTTACGGGGATTACAAAACGGTTAGCGACGACATGATCCCAAAAAAGAAATTTTTAAAAAAGAAAATAACTCTTGTAGTCCTGAACCTTTTTTCTCTTCCTTTAGTGATGCCCTTAGCGGTATTGCGTTATGTCTTTAAAGTAAAATTCTGGAGGATGAGGGGGAGCAGGATCGGGCATTTGGCCGGAAATACTGAATTCCTCCTCAGAAAAATTCAGTCAGGGACGGAAAAAGAATTAAATCATGTAGCCATAGCTTCTTCAGATATTGCGAACCAGCAACTTCTGGCCATGTTCAGGCGGAAACTGAAAGTAGTTACATTTCCGCAGCCCATTTACTTACGGGCATTATTAAGAATTCTTGCTCTGCACTCCATTTTAAAAAAGACCAAGTTATTCCAGGAATTGCCTCCGGCAGGACCTCCGTGCGAATTTACTGCCACAAAACCAAGTTTAACCTTTACGGAGCAAGAAGAGGGGCAAGGAAAAGAATTGCTGCAGAAGCTTAGCGTCGGCGACAACTGGTTTATATGCTTCCATTCACGGGATCCTTCGTATCTTGATGGCCAATGGAAAAAAGGCGACAGTTATCATGGTTTCAGGAACAGCGACGTCAATAATTTTCTCAAAGCAGCTGAATATATCACTCAACAAGGAGGATATGCCTTCCGCATGGGTGCAAAAGTTGATAAAGCTTTATCTGTAGAAAATCCAAGAATAATTGATTATGCTGCGCTGCATCGGGATGACTTTGGGGACATTTACCTCACCGGAAAATGTAAATTCTTTCTGGGAACTACTGCGGGTCTGGTTTGCGTGGCCTTCATATTACACAAACCAATAGCTTTCACTAATTTAATACCCGTGAATACACCTGCTCTAGGGGAAAAAGATCTTTTCATCCCCAAAAAGATTTGGTCACAGAAAGAAGAACGTTTCCTGACTTTAAGGGAAATACTTCATTCTGAGGTTATAAAGTACGGCAAGTCGGAAGAGTATCACCAAGCAGGTTTGGTTCCTATGGAGAATACTGCGGAAGAAATTCTCGATCTGGCGAGGGAAATGAACCAGCGTCTTGACGGAACCTGGAGATCTGCCGATGGAGACGAAAAGCTGCAAAAAAAATTCAGGTTGATCCTGGAAGAAAATCTTCAGGTCTACCAGTTTCCGGCCCGGATTGGGGCGCAATTTCTGAGAGAAAATAAGGATTTGTTGAAATGAAAAACAACCTCATTTTTGACCAACATCAGAATTCTATTTTGTCTTTATGTAATTTCACTTTACTTTTAACAATGATTTCCCTCCCCCGCTTTATTTTATCAACAAGCTTTTTCTTTTCCAATAACGAAACATAGTCGGCACATTTGGTATAAGACAGATTTAACATAGAACTTAATTGTGTAACCGTAAATCCTATCTCTTGTGTTATTTCAACTATCTTGAACCGATGTTCATTGGAGAGCACTCTAATCTTTTCAAAAGTTTCCCTGTGTTGACTGGAGATTTTATTAAACATTACACTATTTTTGGGGTAACATTTATATATTAAATCAATACACCATTTTTGGTGTAATATTTTGGTTAACGATAAAGAGAAATAAAGATCAATTTGTATTTGCAAAAAGGCTAATAAAAATGATAAAGAATGTTATTGTCTCTATGAGGCCACATCAGTGGTACAAGAACCTGGTTGTTTTTTTATATTTAATTTTCTCTCTTAATCTATTCGAATTGCAAATGTGGCTGACTTTATTGCTTGTTTTTATTCTTTTTTGTTTCACTTCTGGCGGTATATATATAATCAATGATATAATTGACCTTAAAAAAGACAGGTTGCATCCCATAAAGAAAAATAGACCAATAGCCTCAGGGAGATTTAATCCTTTTAATGCTCTATTTTTTTCATTTGTTTTATTGGCGGTTTCATTATTTACTGCATACTTGATTAATACACCCCTTTTATTTTTCTTTATCGGTTTTATACTATTGAATTTTACTTATATCTTTTGGCTTAAAAACATAGTTGTGGCGGATATTGTTGTTATTGGAGGAAATTTTATAATAAGAGCAAATGCAGGAGGCGCCGCCATTAATCTACCTGAGTCATTTTGGATTACAATTATAACATTTTTGCTGGCTATTCTTTTAGCATTGGGAAAGAGAAGAGGTGAAATAAATACGCTCCAAAACACCGCAAAAGAACATCGCTTTGTTCTTGGATTATATACTCAAGATATGATCAATTCTATGATAACAGTGGTAGCTGGCGGTATTTTTTTATCATATACAACATATACCTTTCTTACAGGTAATAAAATGATGTACATAACTGCGCCTCTAGTAATGTACTGTATTTTACAGTATCTTTATCTTCTTTTTTCAGATAGCGTAGGGGAAAGACCAGAAATAATCTTTAAAGACAAAAAAATGCTTGTGGGAATTTTATTGTGGTTTACATCGACAATATTTATACTATATTGGTGGTGAAAAAAATGGATAAAGTGCTTGTTACTGGTGCTCCAGGGTGGCTTGGAACAAGATTTGTAGAATTTTTACGACAGGAAAAAAGGGAAGTCCGTTGTATTGTAATGCCTAATATTAACTGTGATTATCTTAAAAAATTGGGGGTAGAAATAATTGAAGCAGATTTGATTGACCCTTCTTCTTTAAAAGGAGCAATGAAAGATATTGACACAGTATTTCATTTGGCTGGGCTCGTGCATGCCAAACTACGGACAAATGATTTTTTCAAGGTTAATTTTGAAGGAACTAAGAATATATTAGATTATGCAATTAAAAATAAAGTAAAAAGATTTGTTTATGTAAGTAGTAATTCTCCCGCCGGATGCAATTCAGAAAGAAATATCCTTATGAATGAATTTACATCCTCAAAACCGTATATGAAGTATGGGAAAAGTAAATATTTTGCTGAGCAAATAATAAATAAAGCTTTCATACTAAGACAAATAGAAACGGTTATTCTTCGTCCTTGCTGGTTTTATGGTATAAGGCAACCCGATCGTCAAACAAAGCTAATGTTGATGGTAAAAGAAGGGAAAGCTCTAATCTTTGGAGATGGAAAAAACTTGAGAAGTATGACTTATATTGACAATTTATGTCATGCACTTCTTCTTGCAGAGAAAAGTGAAGCAGCTAAGGGAGAAACATACTGGATTGCTGATGAGAAGCCGTATACAATGTTAGAAGTATATCAATCAATAGCAAAGGCACTTGAAGTTCAATTGAAGATAAGGAAAATACCTGGAAAAGTGTCTGATGTAGGGAGATTATTCGATTCCTTTCTTCAATTTTTTGGTTTATATCAAAAAGAGATACATGTAGTAGGAGAAATGAATAAGGATATTGCATGCAGCATAGAAAAAGCAAAAAAAGATTTAAACTATGTACCAATAGTTTCCTTAGACGAAGGAATGAGACGGTCAGTAGAATGGGCTCGTAAGGAAGGTTTATTATGAAATCTTTAGTAACGGGCGGTTGTGGTTTTTTTGGAAGCAGCCTAGTAAAAGAATTAGCGGCGAGAGGAAGAAAAGTAAAAGTATTTGATATTATACCACCACAAAAAAGCGATTTTGGAAAAGAGATAGAGTTTATTCAAGGGGATATAACAAATAT
The DNA here is from genome assembly GCA_964373595.1 of uncultured Methanosarcinales archaeon. GTDB lineage: Archaea > Nanobdellota > Nanobdellia > Woesearchaeales > GW2011-AR9 > JACPIL01. The sequence continues at coordinate 6,171 of CAYJVI010000011.1, forward strand.
TGATGATTGCATTAAAGCAATAGATGATGTTGATGAAATATATCATACCGTAAGCTTAGTTCCGGTTACAAAAAGATCAAATGAATTTGAAAAGGTTAATGCAGAAGGAACTTTCACAATTCTAAAAGCAGTACAGCAAGAAAATATCAAAATAAAATCTTTTGTTCACATTAGTAGTAGTGCAGTTTATGGAGTTCAGAAATGTCCTATAACAGAAAAAAGTTCTTTTCATCCTTTGGGTTTATATGGAATGTCAAAACTGAAAGCAGAAGAGCATTGTCAAAAATTTCGAAACAAAATTAATATTTGTATCATACGGCCCAGAACTATCCTTGGAGAAGGTAGGCTAGGGATAATTCAAGTCTTCTTTGATTGGATTCTTTCTGGAAGGAGAATTTATCTATTTGGTAATGGTAATGAGAAATACCAATTTGTAAGTACGAGAGACTTAATTTCTGCATGTATTCTAGCCGCAGAAAAAAGAAAAAATACTGATTATAATATAGGAAGCGCACGATTCTTTACCATGAGAGATTTGTTACAATATGTAATCGACGAAAACAAATCTCGTTCAAAATTAGTTTCCTTGCCTGCAAAACCTTTGCGTAATATTTTGAAGCTATTGGATAAAGTAAATCTAAGCCCTCTTGCTGATTGGCATTACCAAACTCTGGGGAAGGATTTTTATTTTGATATTTCAAAGGCCAAAAAAGAACTTGGTTGGAACCCGCTGGATGATGATAAAACATCTTTAAATGAAAGTTATAAATGGTATTTGAAAGAAGGTCGTTTTATTGGTAAAAGTGGGAGTGCACATAGAACAAATCCTAAACAGGGAATACTTACAATTCTAAAAAAGATGTCCTGATGGGAAAAAAAACTATAGTATTCACAGCAATTATGGGGATTGTCTTTTTCATTCTTCTATATTCTTTTTCATGGTTTTCTATTGACGATGTCTTCATAAATTTTCGTTATTCTGAAAATCTGGCAAAAGGGCATGGTCTTGTTTGGAATCCCGGAGAAGATCCCGTCGAGGGGTACACCACATTTGGATGGGTAGTATTAAATGCTCTTGCTATTTATGTGGGAATCTCCCCCATCATTTGGTCGCAAATGATTTCAGTTATTTCTGCGATTGGTATTGTAATCATATTAATACTTATTTGTAGAAAAAGCTTGTTTATGATCCCTTTGCTTGGAACTATACTCCTAAACCCTTTTTTCGCTATAGCTACGGTTCAAGGAATGGAAACAACTACCACTGCATTTGTTACAATGCTTTCAGCATATCTAATTTATAATTTTTCTGAGAATAAAAGAAAATCTTATCTTTATTGCTCATTTTTTCTCTCAACTATTGCAATGTTTCTTAGGCCAGATTTGGTTATTTTCTTTTTAGCAGTATATAGCTGTCTTTTGTTTATTAATAAAGAGAGTAGAAAAAAAATTCTTTCAGGTAGTATCATCTTGGTCATAATCCCCTTATTAATATGGTTTATTTGGAGAGTTAATTATTATGGCAATTTTCTTCCCAATCCATTTTATGTAAAAGCTTTAGGAGGAACAATTGGAAAGGACCTAAGGGGAGTTTTCGACTCCATTATCAATACAAGTAGATTTATTACCTTTTTATTACCATTACTTTGCATCTCTCTTCCTTCCATGTTATCAGTAAATCAAGAGACTAAAAGAAAATTGATCCCTTTGATAATGGGTTCATTAATTTTTATAATATTGCATCTTTTCATTGTGCCAAATATGGGTTTCTTTTTCCGTTTTCAGATTCCAATTTTAGGAGTAATCTTAATGATAATAGCACTAGTCTTCAAGAATTCTTCATTCAGTTTTAATTTGGATAGTAAAAATAAGAAAATATTAGGTTATAGTTTAATAATAATCTTAACTATTTTTCCCCTGTACTTACTTGATGAAGCTTATTTTACAACTCGCTCAATGACTACAACCGATTTACAATTAATGGGAAAAGCTCTTGCCCCTTTCAAAGAAAAAGAACTTAAAATGTATGCTTCCGAATCTGGAGCGGTCCCTTATTATTCTGGATGGAATTCTATAGACACGCCAGGATTAAATAGTGTTGAAATTGCCCGTAATGGATTAACCTACGATTATCTTAAAAAATATGATCCGGACATTATATTTATAGCTAAATCAAATGCCAGAGTATATGAAGGGTTATATAATGATAAGGATGCCCTAATACCAAAGTTTCTTAGGCAAGAGAATTACAGTCTTGTTGCTGTGTTAAAAGTTAATGCAAATTTCAAAGAACACCATTTTTATGTAAAAAATAGTCTTATTTTAAAAAATCAAGATTTAATCTGTGCTTTACAATCAGTGCCTAAAGTTAATTATAAACTATTTAATGAAGTTGCTACTATCAAAGAATTTGGAGTTAATGTTATTCCTGTTAAGAGTGGCTGTGGGACAGTAAAGTTTTATTCTACTAAGACATTTCTTCAAGAATATTCCCAAAGAAACCAGTCCGAAAGTTGGTTTGCTGAAGATAAGAAAAGAATCGGCTGGAGATTTATTCAAAGAAAAGAAGACAGAATAGAAACCGCCTACGGTCTCCCAAATTTAGGGCATAATCTTTCTTGGAGTGCAGCTTGAGTTTTATTGTCCAACACTCCCATAAAAGTGATAATTCTTAAAGACTGTTCCACTATGTTTAAATACCTCTTCTTTCTTTTTTTTATATACTATTATATACTGAAAATGGTTTGGTTTTAAGATGGGTGTGACTAAAGAATATCTGCAGGAGATACGGAAAAAGTATCCTTTAGAAGAAATAAAAAAGATCTTAGATTCTTTCAGCAATAAAAAAGTCTTAGTGATAGGAGATACTATCATAGATGAATACTGTTTTGTCAATCCTAAGGGAAGGGCTATGAAGGACCCCATCCTTTCTGCAGACTTTGTCAGCGAAGAAGCTTACGCCGGAGGCATACATGCTATTGCCAATCACCTGAGCAGCTTTGTAAAAGAAGTTACAGTTCTTTCGCTGCTGGGCGAAGGGATGGATCGGAAAGAACTCATCTGCGAAAAATTACATCAGAATATCAAGCCGCAATTTTTTGTCAAGAAAAATTCGCCCACCACACGAAAACGGCGATTTGTTAACCATCTACGGAACGAGAAATTGTTCAAGGTAGAATTCATTAACGATTCTCCCATTGATGCGGAACTGGAAGAACAACTCATCGCCTTTTTAGAAAAAGAACTGCCTCTTTTTGATCTGGTTATCGTCGGCGACTTTGGGCATGGATTTATTACCAATAAGATCATCGCGCTCCTCGAAGCAAAATCAAAGTATCTATGCGTCAATGCGCAGACTAATGGCGCTAATCTGGGCTTCAATTATGTCACCAAATACAATAAACCCCATTTTATGACCATGGATGGAACGGAGATAAAATACGCTGTCGGGGATAGATTCAGCAATTATTCTTATTTGATACAGAAATTACACGAAATGAAAGGATATCCCAAATTCCTGCTTACAGTAGGCAGAGACGGGGTAGAATATTTTCATAACGGCCAGATTACCGCCGGCCCTTCATTAGTTTCAAAAGTTACTGATATTGTTGGAGCTGGCGATGCGGTCTTCTCCATCACTTCTTTATTAGCCTATAACAACTGTGAAAAAGAACTGGTTCCTTTCGTAGCTAATTGTGTGGGAGGAATAGCTGTCAATATCGTCGGCAATAAAGAAAGCGTAACCAAAGAAGGATTGCTTACGTTCATACAAGAAAAATACAGGGGTGTTGAAGAGGAAGAAATTCACCACTATTTTACCTCGGTCAATACTACCCTTAAGAACTTAGACAGAAGCAACATTTCGCGTTTTGCCAAAGTATTATTAGACGCCTATAACCATGAGAAGACCATTTATGTCTTTGGAAATGGCGGCAGCGCCGCTACTGCCTCGCACTTCTGCGGGGATCTGGTGAAAGGTGTTTCCTATGGCTTGGAAAAAAGGTTCAAGGTGATTTGTCTCAATGACAATACTCCGGTGATGATGGCTATTGCCAATGATATTTCTTATGATGATATTTTTATAGAGCAGCTTAAGAATTTTCTCCGCAAGGATGATGTGGTGATAGGGATTTCCGGAAGCGGAAACTCTACCAATATCGTTAAAGCGTTAGAATATGCTCAAAATGCTGGCGCAAAAACAGTAGCGATTTGCGGCTACAAAGGCGGCAAGATCAAGGAGATCGCCGATCTTTCCATTCACGCAGAAGTAGATGATATGGAAATCTCTGAAGACATCCATAATCTGGTCATCACCCATTGTGTTAAGCGGCTTCTGACCAAAGAATTACATAATTCGGCAGTGGGGGCGCAATACGAAAAGAGGGTTTCTCCAAGTTCCAATTTGGAATGATTTTTTATCCGTACGTATTAGGTGGGGTGTTGGCAGGCCGTCTGACTCGTCTCGCTTTCGCTGTTATATTTGATGGATTATCGTTATTGACAATAGAATGGCGAGCAACCTAATCTTTCTGCATCAGCAAAACCTTAGCTCGTCAGACCTCTTGGCCAGGCCACACCCCGTGTAACTTAATAGATACTTGTATCCATAATATTTATATAAGAGATTATAGGGCAGGTGGTCATGGATCCGTATTTTACGCACCGATGCCTGGCAGAGATAAAAGAACTTTATCCTAACTCTGTTTTGTTTAATTTTCTCCTAAGGGGCATCTCTTTTTTTTCTAAACGGTTAGTTACTATAAGAGAAGAGGAGAGTATCTCAGAATTTTGTTACGTTATGGATTAACATGATAGAATCAATATATGCTGGCGTTGGAATAATTATCTTCATCGAAGTCCTGCTAAGAACGTACGAAGCTCGGCTGCAGAAGCTTCATTTTGATGTTAGAGCGTATCCATTCTATAGAAGGATTAGGAATGCAGAAGGAAGAGATCCTTATTTCATTGAAAGGCTGGGAAAGAAAAATACGCCTATTATCCGGACCTCTTCAGAGGGGATAAGAAGCAGGATAGATCAGGGCAAGCAGCTCATCATGGTTTTGGGCTGTTCAGTAGCCGAAGGCGCAGCCTTTCATGATGGAGATACTTTTCCGGGACAATTGCAAAAGATGATGGAGAAGAAAAAGTATCAAGTTGTTAATGCTGGCGTGTCTGGCTATGGGCCTTTCCAGATAGATCGTCTCCTTCACCATCTTATAAAATATAAGCCCACAATAGTATTAGTTCAACTTTTAGATTTCATGCGGGTTCCTTTAAATGCTCAAAAAATTATCCGGGGAAAAAGACGATTGCAATTCTATCAGCGTGTCAAGAGGATCAGTCATCTTGCGGCATTTTTCTTGAAGCTTACATCAAGAAGATATGTAAGTATCCGGGGCCCTTACATGAACAGGAAACTGGATAAGAAGGCGCTCTGGGAGAAGAATAAGAAATATCTTGATTCCATGCGCGACCTTTGCAAGAAGTCTGGAGCAGAGCTTTTTTTTTTGGTGTGGCCTCTGGCTAACTCTGTGGCGCTGCATAACCGCTATTTTCAAGAAGGTGTTGCACAATATTGTGTAGAGAATAATATTAATTATGTTGATGCCGCCAAGGCCTTTTCGTACTACCGGGATAGCGAGCTTAAACTTAAGAATGATGCGCATCCCAGCGCTTTGGCAAATAAGTTAGTGGCGAAAGTGGCATATCGGTGTTTGAAAGAGAATAAGATGCTAAGTTTGTGATATTGATTTTCTAAGAATCAGGCAGCTCCAATATGTTTTATACCTTTCATAATTTTTGAAATTATAATAACAACTTAATGCTGGCGTAAAACTTTCAACACATACCTTGAGACTTTAATATCTCTAACGTATCGCATTCACCATATTCTTGACATTGGCTCTCTGCATCTGTGCAAATACTTGACGGAAGATAACCAAACCCCCCACCACCATATGACGGAATTGATTGCCAACTTTCTAACTGATTTTGTAAATCTTTTAAGTCTTTATAGAATGAATCTCCATAATAAGCAACTTGAGTTATTTGATCTAATTTACTACTATCAAAACTTCCCCAATTAATCTTATCTGCGGTTGATTTTTCCATCAAAGATCGACCTAAAAACTTTTCTTGCTCATTTCCATAATTGTCATTATATTTCTGCTTAGCTGTGATTTGAACCTGCATAATTTGATTGCTATTTGTGAAGATTGCTTTGTAAATCTTTGTAGCATCATCCGAAAAACCTAAATAATCATCAACGAGCCACTGCTCTTTAAAGTAATAAGTAATCTCTATTACAAACTTATCGGTCTGATTATTATAGCCATCAAAATCAAAATTAATTATTTTGTTATTTGGTAATACGTTTTGAACATTAGTTTTCAGATTTCCTATCAATAAGTATATCTTCTTTAAATCTTCAATGAGTTTTTTTAGCTCAGCAAAAGAAGTCCTAATCTTTTCTAGTCTTTGTTCATCATTCTTTTTACGCTCCTGTAAATTTAAAGTGGCAGAGAGTAATTTATTATCTTCATCAATATAGTCATTAATCTTCCAAACGTTGTCTTCTTTCTTTAATAAGTAAGTTGTCTTTCTTGTTGTCTCAGTTTTTTCATTAAAGCTAAAACCAATAATTTTACTTTCCACTTTAATCTTGACTAAATCATCAGTTTGTTCAATAATGTTTTTTGATAAAATAGTTATGGAGTTATTAAATCCTGTAGAAAGACTTAAAGAAGAAATTACTTGATCGTCACACGCATCAGCCACTAATTGCTTTGCTTCATCACACGCCTTTTTTAAATCATAAAAAATGGACCTTAATTCTGTCATATAATTATAATCGGCTTCAAGTTGATCTTTAACTACGCCTGAAGAGAGTTTTTGTCGTTTTAAATTATTTACTAATAGTTCACCAATCCTCTTATAATTAAGAAAACCCAGATAATTATCCAAGACTTTCTCGGCACTCATTCCCTTAAGATCTAATTCATCAATGCCTGTGTGGGGAAAATTGACGTTGCTTGAATTTTCAGAGTTACTCGAGAGCATTACAGAAATATAAAATAGGACAATTAATGCAATAACTTTTCCCCACACAGGTATTTTTCTTTTTAATCTCTTTTCTGTGAATGAATTAAATGATGGCGATGCAATAAAGATACCCAATCCTGCCAATAACAGCGCAAAAAAGCTTTTCACTGAAAAAGCAACCAATGCTATTAATACAATAATCCCAAAGAAGAAATAAATAATTATTCTACCACCAGTTTTGAGAAAATTGAGAACTCCTATTTTTTTATTTGTCGAATGGCGTTCGGATTTGCTCCGTTTTTCGTTTCCTAATTTTTCACCACAATTAACACAAAACTTAGCATTTTCTTTATTCTCTTTCTTGCAGTGTTTACATTTGTTCATTTTAAATGTCCAAAATATGTTTCTTCTTTGCTTCAAACTCTTTCTTTGAGATTATACCTTTTTTCATTAATGAATGTAAATTTTCTATTTCTTCAGCAGTACTTGAAGACACAGAATGTTTAGATTTATTTTTTTTTTCGATGTACTCTTTAATTTTTAATGCTTTTTCATATTTTTCTTCACCATCAAAAGAGATGGTATTCTCATCTTTAAGAGAACCAAAGACGCCTCGCTGAGATTCATTGCCTCCTGGAATTGATAATTGAAGATAGCCAACGCTTAAACGTGGTCTTTTTATTTGAATAGAAGTAATATTATGGAAATAAATATCTTTTTTACCTTTTCGGCCATGATATAAAAACCCCATAAATGTGTCCCTATCAAATCTAACAAAATCTTTGTACAATTCAATCTTACCATTCCTGCCTTTAAAAGAAATTATGGGCTCTGGAGAATTTTCAACTCCGATAACTTCAATTTTAGCTCCGCAATCAGCACAAAACTTAGCGGATTCTTCATTCTTTGTACTACAAGATAGGCATTTAACCAGCATGATACCGATATAACATAATTTTATATTTAAAGCTTCCTTATGTGTTTATTGTTTGCTAATAGATTGTTGGTTTCCATTCTTATACCTAAATTGCTTATAGATTGCTATGGCTGTTTTAAATCTCGTTGGTTATGTCAAAAGAGGTAAAAATCGCAAAGTTACATTTCTAGCATTAGATAAACCAATGATACCTTCTGAAATTACAAAAAAGATATACGGAAAGACAAGCAATACTTACTTTAATTTAGTTTCAAGAGCTTTAAGTGAATTGAAAGAGAAAAAGCTTATTGAAATAGTGAATCCAAATGAAAAAACTGGAAGAATTTACAGAAAGACAAAGTTAGGAAAAGAAGTTGAGAAAGAACTTAATCTTTAATAAATAAAGATTAATTCACATATAAATAACTTACGAAAGAAAATCATTCTCTTATGAAAAACAACCTTTCTCAATCACTGGCCAAAGCTTCACTGTCCCACATATCCTGAGGATTATCTGCTCTTTTAATCAAGAAATTGCCCATAACCAGATAATCAATTCCAGTCCCCATCATGCAATAATAAGCATCCTTCGGAGTGCAGACAATCGGCTCTCCGCGAATATTAAACGAAGTGTTGATCAAAATAGGAATGCCGCTCAATTTTCCAAACTCTTTAATCAGATCATAATATAACGGATTTTGATAACGCCGCACCGTCTGCAATCTCCCGCTGCCATCGACGTGAGTAACTGCTGGTATTTTTTGATGGTATTGTTTCTTAATAGGGTACACCATCAGCATAAAATCGGTAGGCGGGGGAATAGGTTTATCACATTCAAAATAATCTAAAGCATCATCCTCGCAGACAACTGGCGCAAACGGCCTAAACTTCTCCCGGTGTTTTACTTTAAGATTCAATATCTCCTGCATGTTTTTATTACAGGGATTGGAAAGAATACTCCTTGCGCCTAATGCCCGAGGTCCCCATTCCATTCTTCCCTGGAACCAGCCGACTACGCTGTTTCCATAAATTAATTTTGCTGTAGTTTTAATTAATTCAGATCTGTTCCTGAAGTGAGTATATTTGGCAAAGTGCGAGTCCAGGAATTGTTGGATATATTCTTCATCAAACTCTGGGCCAAGATAGGCATCGTCCTGAACATACCGTTTTTTGTTTTCCAGGATTTGATGATAACAAAATAATGCTGCGCCTATGGCGTTTCCGGCATCGCCGGCAGCAGGCTGGACGTAGATATTTTTGAAAGGAGTATTCTTTAATATTTTTCCGTTAGCAACACTGTTGAGAGCAACGCCGCCAGCCAAACAGATATTTTCCATCTTTGTCTCATGATGGACATGATCCAGTATTTTAAATAACACCTCTTCCGTAATCTTTTGGAGCGCGGCAGCAATGTCTTTATGGCGTTGCGTCATTAACCCTTCTTTTGTTCGTATAGGGCCTTCAAGCAATCGGCACAGTTTTGCGCTGGGCATCCATGGTTTATAATGGAAATCAAAGTATTCCATGTTCAGTTTAAAACTTCCATCTTCTTTTACGTCGATAACTTTCTTTAACTTATGATAATAAGGATCAGGATTGCCATAAGGGGACAGCCCCATGACTTTGTACTCTGAATTGTTTACCGTGAATCCAAGGTAAGCAGTAATAGTGCTGTAGAGCAGTCCTAATGAATGAGGAAAATGGATCTCTTTTTGTATGGTAATCCGGTTCTCTTTTCCAACACCGTAGGTTGTAGTCGCCCATTCACCGACTCCATCTAAGGTTACAATGGCTGCTTCTTTGAAAGGCGAAGGAAAGAAACAGCTGGCAGCATG
>CAYJVI010000012.1:0-15782 GCA_964373595.1 uncultured Methanosarcinales archaeon
TGTAATAGTGTAGCAGAAATTTCTTTTTCCTTGGTTATGCTCTTCAACTAATTCCCTAAAGGAAACATTTCTGCCGTCAACAAGGGCAACTGTTGTATCCCCTGAAAAACAACCACCAGCACTATCGCCCTCCACAATAAATATCTCGCACTTGGCTGGATCCCGGTTGCTGCAGTCAGCAAGCTTTCCCGGCAATCCCGCGCCGTCTAAAGCGCCTTTCCGTCGAGTTAACTCTCTTGCTTTGCGCGCAGCTTCTCTGGCGCGGGCCGCATCAATACTTTTGCCGACAATCATTTTCACCGTCAGGGGATTCTCCTGGAAGAAGGTGTTAAGCTCATCATTCACCAGAGAGCTGACGATGCCGAATACGTCGCTATTTCCGAGCTTGGTCTTGGTCTGTCCTTCAAATAAGGGTTCAGGAACTTTTACTGACACCACCGCAGTAAGGCCTTCCTTGACGTCTTCTCCGGTGAGCTTCATTTCTTTGCCGTTGAAGAGCTTCTTGGCAAAATTGTTCAATACTCTGGTTATGGCGGTCTTAAATCCAGAGAGATGAGTGCCTCCTTCGATGGTGTTAATGTTATTTACGAAAGAAAAGACATTCTCCTGATATCCGGAGTTATACCTGAGCGCAATTTCTACCGCAACATTATCCCTGGATTTTTCAAAATAGATGACTTCGTGCAAAGGCTGTTTATTCTGGTCTACATATTCGACGAACTGTTTAATGCCGCCGTCGTATTTGAAAATGTCGTGTTTCTGCTCTTCCCGCTCATCGACTAATTCAATCTCAATACCTTTATTTAAGAATGCCAATTCCCGCAGCCGCTTGGCAAGGATGTCGTAGTGGTATTCTGTCTGGATAAAAATTTCAGAATCCGGCTTGAAATGCACAATGGTTCCTGTTTCTGTAGTTTCTCCCGTAACTTGCATCTCTCCCAGAGGGTTTCCTTGGGAATAGCGCTGGTAATGCACTTTTCCATTCCGTTTGACCTGTACTTCCAAAGCGATAGAAAGAGCGTTGACCACGCTTAATCCTACTCCGTGCAAGCCGCCAGAAACCTTATAAGACTGCTTATCAAACTTTCCTCCAGCGTGGAGCTTGGTCAGCGCAACCTGCAAAGCAGGGACACCAAATTGGGGGTGGATGTCGACAGGAATCCCCCGCCCATCGTCAAATACAGTGATGGAATTATCGGCATGGACGATGACTTTAATCTTGGCGCAATAGCCTGCTAGTGCTTCATCGATAGAATTGTCCACAATTTCCCAAACCAGGTGATGCAACCCTCGAATGCTGGTGTCGCCAATATACATTCCGGGGCGCTTCCTGACTGCTTCCAGACCTTCCAGCACAGTAATCTGCGCTGCTCCGTACTCCTCTTTTGGTGCTGGTTTTGGGTCTGGATTTTGAGTCATTTTGTAGGTTATGGGAAAATGGTTTTATAGACGATAAAATGTAAAAATTTAGGGGATTTTATGGTTTATAAACTTAGCGGTGATTTAGTAGCGATTTGCGTTTACGCACCGTCTCATCCGTTCCGCTCTTCTCTCACCGAAGAAATTGGTGGCTGTACGATAGACTCTTCCCATTTGTTCAGGCGTATAATTGAGCCGCTCTTCCAGATAACGCATGGAGTAACAATCTGCTTCATGTTCTATGGGGTCTATGGTGTCCTTATAGATGAACGAATTCCCCACCAGGAGATGCCCCAGCTGGAAATGGCTGATTTCGTGATAAAACAAAAAGGTTTGAAATTCTTCCGAAAATTGGCCTATGAACCAGGGGTCGTAACCAATGGTGGGAACCCGGTCAATGTACTTGGCGCTGGCCCCATGTTTGTTTTTTTTGTCTTCTACGAAGACTATTTTTTGGCCAAAGGGATCGTAGTGGGGAGTTTTAGGGATGTAAATGCAGCTGGTTAATACTAAGGACGCCAGCGTAGCCGCAATTGTATTCACCCCTTTTTGATTCACCTTTATTGTAGAGAAGAAGAACTTTTTTAACTTTTATATTTTGCAAAATGGAAATTGTTATGTTGATTTCCGAAACCCTTTTATACTACACGTACGTACACGTATGTTTATGGCCACAAAAACATTAACTATAACTGAAGATGCGTACGAACGGCTGCTAAAAGCAAAGGAAAGAGATGAGAGCTTTAGCGAGATAATTGTAAAACATTTTCCTAAGCGCTCTCTTTCTGAACTGATTGGGATTTTAACTCACAAGGAGGCAGAGGAACTTCGAGCCAACATTAAGGAAAGAAGAAAAGCATCCAGAGAACGCGTCGACCGCATCGCTCAGAGGCTGCAATGATACTTGATACTTCGTTCGTTGTGGATTTAATGGATCGCCAGCCTGATGCGGTGAAGAAGTTTTGGGTTATTCAAGAGCAGGAGAATATTTTTATAACTACCCCCTCAATATTTGAACTTTGGAGCGGGATAGCCAGAAGTTCCAGACCTGAGCAAGAAAAAAGAAAAGTTCTAGAGATTTTAGATTCTCAGCTTATTTTGGAGCTTGACGAAAAAAGTGCTGAGGAAGCAGGAAAAATAGATGGTAATTTGGTGCGCGAAGGATTACGGATAGAGCCAGAAGACTGCATGATTGCTGGAATTGCGAAACATCATCAGGAAACAGTTCTTACGCGGAATGTGAAACATTTTGAGAGAATCAAAGGGCTGTCAGTAGAATCATACTAAACTTCATCAGCTCTCCAATGCGGGTTTACTTCTACGTCTCCATATTCTTTCTTGCGCAGAAATCCTTCCCAGGCGATCATAGCGCCCTGATCGCCAGCCAAATCCATGGGAACTTTGTAGAATTTTGCGCCACGTTCTTTGCACATCAAATCAAGCATTTCGCAGAAGCGTTTATTCGCTCCTACACCGCCGACTAAGAGTAATTCTTTCTTTCCGCTGTGAGCTAAAGCTCGTTCGGCAACTTCCGTGCACATGGCAAAGCAAATTTCTTGTAATGAGAAACATAAATCTTCTTTCGCGGCTTGTTTTCGTTCGACTAATTGTTGAGCTTTAGTCAGCAAACCAGAAAAAGATACATCCATTCCTTTAACAATATACGGTAATTTGATATATTTACCATTTTTTGCTAATTCTTCTATTTTTGGTCCGGCAGGAAATCCTAAACCGAGAATTCGTCCAAATTTGTCCAGCATGTTTCCTAAGCCGATATCTAAGGTTTCGCCAAGGACATGGTACTTTCCTTCTCCGACTTTCTGTCCTTTTTTCTGCTCTTGGACAATAACTTGCGTATTGACGCCGGAGACGTAAAGATATACTGGTTCTTTCAATTTATTCCAGAGCTTGCCGATAGAAAGATGCGAACTGCAATGGTTTACACCTACGAGCTTCTTGTTATGTTTCTCTGCCCATGCTTTGACGATATGGTATCCTTTCCATAGCGCAGGATCTAAGCCAGGTCCGGCAGAGTAAGCAATAAAATCAATGTCCTTCCATTCTACTTCTGCTGTTTTGAAGGCTTCTTTGAGAATCTTTTCGGCAACTGTTTCATGATGCTCAGCAATCTCATGAGGAATCATGCCGATATCTTTGGAAGTATAACTATCTTTTACGTTGGCTAAGATTTTGCCTTTGTCTGTAACTATTCCTATCCCAAATGTATGCGCAGTGTGTTCGCAGCCGAGGATGATCATTAAGAAGAAAATAAAGGTATTATTTAAAAAATATACGTGAAAATACATAATACTATGTCATTCATCATCACCCATCAGGATAAGAACGCTCGTGTTGGAATCTTAACTACTGAGTATGGCACTATTGAAACCCCTTTCTTTATGCCTGCGGCAACCAAAGCTACCGGAAAGTATATTACCACTGATGATTATGGTGAAGCGGGAGTAAAAGCACTGATTGCCAATGCCTTAATTCTTAGTTTCAAGCCAGGAATAGAGACGGTTAAAAAAACATCCGGCTTACACAAATTTATGAATTTCAATGGCATTATCTTTACCGACTGTGGAGGCTTCCAGATGTCCCGCAGTATTTTCCAGAAGAAAAGCAAGAAAGGACTGCACTTTAGAAATCCTTTTGATAACAGTCCATTGATATTAACTCCGCAAAAGATCATGAATATCGAACTGACCTTGGGCAGTGATGTTGCCATGATGCTGGATGATATGTCTGGATATGGTGTAAGCAAGGAAGAAGCCAGAATAGCTATGGAAAATACTCATCGCTGGGGAAAGGAATCATTACAATGGCATCAGCAGTTAAAAGGTAATTCTAAACAATTATTATTCGGTATTGTGCAAGGCAATTTCTATCCAGACTTGCGAGAAGAGTCAGCCAAATTCATCAACTCATTAAATTTTGACGGTATTGCTATCGGTGGAGTGGCTATTGGCGAGCCTAAAGAAGAGATGTATGCTGCCGTCGATGCGGCCCTTCCTTTTATCTCCCTGCACAAACCGCGGTATGTCATGGGTGTCGGAAGCCCCGAAGAGCTGCTGGAATTGATCGGCAGAGGCATCGACTGTTTTGACTCGGTGTATCCAACTCAAAATGCCCGGCATGGCACTCTGTTTACAGCTGATGGAAAAATCAGTATTGGCCGGCTGGAATATCAACATGATTTTACACCCATCGACGAGAATTGCAGATGTCATACTTGTAAAAACTTTACTAAGGCCTACCTTCACCATCTTACAAAGATTAAAGAACCAATTGCTAAAAGGTTGATGAGCATCCATAATATTCAGTTTGTGCTGCAAGTAGTTGAGAAAGCAAAAGAACAGATAAAGAAAGGGACGTTTACAGAATTTAAAGATGATTTTTTGAAGAAGTGGAAGAGTTATGAGAACGGAAATTAGAGATCAAAGAGATTTGTGATATAACGGTTTGAATTAATATTTCAACGCTTCCCTTACATAGCCAATAATTGGCTCTGCCCTTGCAGAAAAACGAGCTAACTTATGCCAATTATCAGTTCCAACTTCCTGAGAATATTCCTGAAAAGATAACCTATATTCTGAAATTGCGCAATCCCATTTCAATCTTCTTGGGTTTGAACCTTCTTCTATTTTTTGATATTTTTCTTCTAAAACTTCAATAGCATGTTCAAGCTTTAACAAAGTAGAATCCCTATTCACCATTTTTAATTTTCCTTACTTACTGCTAGACGCCTGCCGTTCCAAATCCCGCTTCTTGGCGATAGCATTGCTTCGTCCACTTGACTGGGCAGCGCCAACAATTTCGTCTGCAAGAGCGTCATCAATCTTGGTTTTCTTGTTGAACGTTTTTACATATGCGCCCTGAGTCATGTTGCGCAAAGCTAAATCAACTCTTCGCTGCGGAGCAACATCAACTGCTTTAGGATATCTGGCTCCACCGTATTCGATAGCGATAACTTCTTCCCGGGGAGCAGCATTTTCGACCGCTCTGACTAAAATTGCTAAAGGATTCTGCTTCAGTTTCGTTTCCGCCTTAATCAAGGCGCTTTCCACTATGTTCAGCGCTTTCATTTTTTTTCCGGTGTTATGGCCGGAGCTTATGAAATGCTTTTTTGCTTTGTGGCCGGTATTCATGAGTTTAGCCGCTAATCTCTCTACAATAAAAACATTTGACTTGTGGAATCGGTTTCCTGCATATCTTGCTCCTGTTTTCGGCAGGATTTTGGGATCAAGAGTGATGTACGGAACCAAGCCTTGGTCTGACACCGAAACTCCTTCTGCGGTCCAGCGGTTGAAAAATTTTATGGTTGACATTTTTTATTGTTTTCTTGCCAGAATCTGTTCTGCTGTCATTCCTATTTCGTGTTCTCGTCCAGGGGGAGGTAATGCTCCGTATACTATTCTTTGTGGCGTTACTGAACTTTTTTCTTTTTTTACTGCATCATATTCTTGAGCAACAAGAGTTTCAAACAAATTTTTCTGAGCATCATCATTAACACTATTATCATATCTTATTTTAGGTACGCCTACGCCATCATTATCATGATAGTCTTGTATTACCTCTTTTGCCACTTCCCTAAAAGGATGAACTATGCTAAAGGAAGTGTCAAAATCAGCATCTTTAGAGTTAAACGGCTTGGTTTCTGCATTAGGATTATAGGAAGCTTCAACAGTAAAACCATTATTTCCTCTAACCGTGACAGCACACTTGACAAGCTTTCCTTCTACTCTTATGTGATCTTCAATGGATAATGTGTATGTTATTTGAGTCATGGTTTATCTCCTTGCTTTCTCTAATTTGCCTTTCAATAAAGCATCTAAGCTCTGATCGTTAACTTTGATGACCTGCCATCTTATACAAGGCAAATCGCCTTTAGAGCGGCCCATTTTCCCGCCGATGCATTCGATAACCACTTCATCGTGTTCGTTAATAAGCTTTTGCGCACCATCACCGGGCATAAAGGCAGTTATCTGCTTTCCATTTTTCACCAACTGCACTCTGGCGCATTTCCTCATGGCGGAGTTCGGCTGTTTTGCTTCTACCTGAATCTTTTCCAGCACAATAGCTCTAGCTTGGGAGGAACCTTTTAGCGGATCTACTTTCTTCTTCCTCTTGGTCCTATTCACTAGCTTGAACTGCTTTCGCCGCTTCTTCAGCTTTTTGGCAGCTGCCAATCCGTTGGATTTATTCCCCATGTTATTATACTACCTTTACTTCGTAATTAAAAAACCGTTTTACAGCCCTATTTATAAGCTTTAGGTTCCTCCCCTGCCTGCCAATTAATAAACTTTTTGCTTTTTTATTGCTTTCCTTGATTACCAGCAGCCCTTCTCCTTCCACAATATCCTGCGTCCGCAGAGGGAATATGATATTTCTGACAAAATCAAGGGCATTTTCGGAATATTCAATGACTCTGACTCTTTTACCCAATTCCTGCTGCACTCTCCTGATATTGCTGCCGCCCTTGCCTACCGCTTTCCCAAAGTCTTCTTTACTGACGACAAAATAAACTGCGCCTTCCTCGTCCTTGAAACAATCTTTTACTTTTGCCCTGGTTATCTTCTCCATGAGGAGAGACAATCCCATTATTTCCTGATCGAGTATAAGCCGTGTCAAGGTAGGTTCTACTCTTTTGTTCCTAGTACTGCAATAAAGAAGTTTTTTTTGCAGAATAAGCCTAGTTCTTCGTTATCAAGATCCAGTTCTACCACGGGTACTTTTGCAAGTTTGGCGTAATGAACAAGATCCGCTTTCAAGTCTTTGGGGCAGTTGCTGGCCAGATACACTTTGCCCAGCGATTCGGCGCGCAATTGTTTCAGGACCATTTCTTTTCCTATAACTGCTTTGCCATCCTGTACTTTCGCTTTCAGGTCTTTCATTTCCGTTTGGAGATTTTCTGTGGCCATTTTCATTTTGAATCTTGTTTGTTTTTTAAATGTTTATTGATTATTTGCATTTAATAAAATCATTCATCCATTTTTTTCCCTACTTTATCTTGGTCACCAATCCCGGCAATCCAGTACCTACAGGAACCGGCTGGTTGACCATGACGTTTTCAACCACGGACGTTAAATTATCAACTTCTCCTTCCAGCGCAGCATTAATCAAATGCTTAATTGGTGTTTCAAACGATGCTCTGGCCAAGACGCTGGCTTTCTCTTTCACAACTCCATATCTGGTAACTCCCTTCACGTCGCCGGTAGCGCACATGATGTCTGCTACCAGCATGATATGGCGGATATCAATATTTAATCCTTGAGCATCAATAACTTTGAATACTTCACTGATAATTGCCTGCCGCGCCGCTTCAATGCCTAAGATGTCATATATCTCACAAATATCATTACTTACGGTCCGTGTTGCGTCTACTTCCGGCAGATTGAGAATTTCTTTTAAGTTTGTTCCCGAAGTAAGTATGATGTATTCCTCTCCGCGCTTTACCGGCAAGACCTGTCTGATTCCTTTCACTCCGGCAATCTTAAACTCTTTTATTTTCTCTTTAATATTGTAAAGGTCTTTAATCTCTTCCGTTTTTCCGGTCTTGGTAAGGATAATTTGGTCATCGGCGCTTTCAATGCCAAATCCTTTTACTTTAACTTTAATGGTTTTCGCCAAATCTTTTGCTGATACGCCATAGTCTTCAAGGAGGACGGCATTTAATTTTATCCGCAGTACCTGATCAAAGATATTCAGCGAATATTCTAAAGCTAATTCTCCAAAGGCGGTTTCTTTGATTTTTGCCGCAAATTTTTTCAATAATTCAATATCCTTGTTGTGCGGCGCTTTTAGGTAAATTTCCATCATGGGCGTTTTTATCTCTTTCCTGGCGTCGAAGATTTCAATAACTCTGGGCAAACCGGTAGTGACGTTCATCTCGGAAACTCCGGCGAAGTGGAAGGTGTTTAGAGTCATTTGCGTGCCTGGTTCTCCGATGCTTTGCGCTCCGACCAGCCCGACGCATTCTCCAGGGTTAACTTTTGCTGCCTTGTGTGCAGTCAGAACTGCTTCCATTATTTTAGTCAGTTCGCTCTTGGAACAGCTGACAGGAAGATTCAGTTTTACTTCCTGGAGTATAGACTGGGGTAACCTATCTGCATATTCGTCAATGAATTTTTCGTGTTCGCTCTTCATTTTACTTCTCCCCGCCGGCAACCTGTTGTATGATTTCTTTTACATCGACAACCCCATTCTTGGTTTTGGCAACGTCCAGGCCGTCTTCTCCATACGCAAATTGCACTATTTTGCCGCTGGCATCACGCACTGATCCATCATACACTACTTTCAAGTCCTGCATGGCATTGGATAATCTTCTGTAGAGATATCCTGATTTCGGCGTACGCAGCGCGGTATCCATAAGCGCGTCCCGTCCAGTCATGGCGCCAAAAAAGAATTCGCTCGGCGTCAGCCCGCTCTTGAAATTGTTTCTGATAAATCCGCGCGCTTTGGGGCTTACGTCATTTTTCTTAAAGTACGGAAGCGTTCTTCCCTTAAAACCAGTTTCAATACGCTTTCCCCGCAGCGCCTGCTGTCCGACAATGGCGGTCATCTGAGCGATATTAAGCGGATTTCCCCGCGATCCGCATTTAGCCATGGTTAAGGCGGAACTTTCCCGTCCTTGTCTCACGGCAATGTCTCCGCTCTTGTTTCTGGCTCTGTTTAATGCTTCCAAAATGCGCAGCTCTAAAGTTTCAGCGACAGTTCTTCCCGGCAGGGCTTGAAGCTTTCCGGCATAAAATTCGTCAATAAGTTTCAGAGAATCGTCTTCTGCTTTCTTGATGATGGCATTGATCTCTTCTTTGGTTTCTTCCAGCAGATCTAAATCCCCGGCGCCGATGGTAAATCCGCGCCGCGTCAGCACCGCAATACCCAGCTTGGAAATTTTTCCCAGCAAGTCCGCAGTAAGCGCAGAACCGTATTTTTCATAAATATTCCGCAGCATCAATCCGCTTTCCTGGCCCAGGTTTGCTTTGTCCATCACGCCGGTTTTTAATATGCCGTTTACTATTTTTACCTGATTTCCACTGCGGTCTTCGCCGATGAAATTGAAATCTTCCGGCAGCAAGACCGAGAAAACTTCTTTTCCGTCAATTTTTTCTTTATTTGGCAAAGAAGATACATCCTCTATGCCGCAGCTGTAGAGCAAGTCGACAGCTTCATTTCGAGTAAGGACCAATTCTTTGGTCAGCAAGTAATTTCCGGTGATGGCGTCATGGATGCAGCCGACTACACTCAACCCATACCGCGGGCTGATAATTTGTGTTTCTACCAGCATTAAGATGCGCGCTTCGGCGCGGGCTTCTTCGTTCTGCGGAATGTGCAGGTTCATCTCGTCTCCGTCAAAGTCGGCGTTGTAAGGGTTGCATACTGCCGGATTTAAACGGAAGGTATTTCCTGGAAGAACTTTCACCAGATGGCACATCATGCTCATCCTATGCAATGACGGCTGCCGGTTGAACAGGGCAATGTCACCGTCAATCAAATGCCGCTCCACCACATATTCTTCACTTAATTCTTCTAAAATTTCCTGCTTGGTTTCATCAGTAATGGTCTTCCGCCGCCCATTCGGCTTGATAACATAATTTGCTCCGGGATATTTCTTTGGGCCATTTTCAACCAGTTTGCGCAAATGTTCCTTGTTCCATTCGGTTATCCGTTCAGGAACGGTAAGCTGCAGAGCTATGCTTAAGGGAACGCCCACTTCATTCAAGCCGATCATGGGGTCCGGGCTTATAACTGTTCTGGCAGAGAAGTCGGTTCTTTTACCTGCCAAGTTGTGCCGTATGCGCCCTTCTTTGCTCTTGATTCTTTCCGTCAGGGTCTTTAATGGCTGTCCTCCTCTATGACGGGCAGGCGGCAGCTGGGCCACTTCATTATCAAAGAAAGTGGTGACGTGATACTGCAGCAAGTCCCAAAGGTCTTCAATGATCACTTCAGGCGCTCCCGCATTAATATTTTCAAACAGGCGCTGATTAATCCGTACAATGTCTCCCAGCTTGTGAGTAAGGTCATCTTCGCTTCGCTCACCAGATTCCAGAGTGATGCTTGGCCTCATGGTTACTGGAGGAATCTGCAAAACAGTAAGGATCATCCATTCCGGCCGGAAATTTTGCGGAGTGAATCCGAAAATCAGCAGGTCTTCTTCAGGAATTTTTTCTAATCTGGCGCGCACTTCGATAGGGCTTAGCCGTATTTCTCCCTCGTAGAAATTGTAGGGCTTTTCAATTTTTACTTTATCCTGCTTGGCATTGCAATGAGGACATTTATCCTTAACCTTGTATTTAGCCACGATTTCCTTTACTTTCCGCCGGCGGGTTTCCAATCCTTCATCTTCTCCGGTTTTGTTGAGCATAGCAACATATCGCTTTACTTTTTCTTCCGGAATGAGAACTCTTCCGCAAACTTTACAGGTTGACCGCAGCAAGTCTAAAATCTGGCGTACAAATTTAATGTGAATTACCGGCCGTGCCAATTCAATATATCCAAAGTGTCCAAGACTTTCCTTAAGTTTTAATCCGTCCGTCTTACAAATTAAACCGGGGTCAATTACTCCCAGACGTAAATCCATCAAGCCTCCGTCAACGGGATATCCTTCACGATCATACAACTCCGGTGTCACAACCTTAGCTGCAGCTGCATCAACCATCATCTTTGGAGAAAAGATTCCAAAGGAAATGCTTTCAATTTTTGTGTGGACTTCGTGGTTCATTTTATCTCCATAGGTTTTTCATCAGTATTTGCTTTTTAAGTGTAATTTGGGGTAAATGCCCAGTGTTCTGATCTCATCCAGCAGGAGCTTGAAGGCATAACTGATTTCCACGTTGGACATTTCAGCATTCTCTCCGTAAATAGGCGATATTGCCCTTCCTCCCTTTCGGGGATCATAGTATCCCATAAGACCAGATTTTTCACAGATCGGAACGACGATCTTATCTGAATCAAATCGTTCTTTCAGCAATAGGCTGGCACCGTGAGCTATGAAGGTATCCTTCTCCATCTCTCCCAGACGCAGCCCTCCTTCTTTAGCCTTCCCTTCGGTAGGCTGTCTGGTTAAGAGCTGTATTGGTCCTCGTGCGCGGGCCTGCATTTTATTGGCCACCATGTGGCGCAGCCGCAAATAATACATGTTTCCAACAAATATTCTGGCTAACATTTGCTTTCCGGTTCTTCCGTCGTAGAAAACTTCTGTTCCGTCTTCTTTAAATCCGAGGCTGAGCAGTTCTTTTCGCAGATGCTCTTCTTTTTCCGCTTCAAATAACGTTCCGTCGACGTATCGTCCTGCCAATGCGCTCACTTTCCCGCCGATAAGCTCGACCAAGTGCGATACGGTCATTCTTGAGGAAACTCCGTGCGGAGTGAAAATAAGATCCGGAGTAATACCACTTTCAGAGAAGGGCAGGTCTTCAGCAGGGACTAAGATGCCCGTGACTCCTTTCTGGCCATGCCGGCTGGTGAATTTATCGCCGATTTCAGGAATACGTTCATCACGCAATCGCACCTGGACTAGTTTGTTGCCTTCCTCATTTTCAGTGACCACCACAAAGTCAGCTACCCCTTTTTCACCATGCTTCAGGCTGATAGAACTTTCCCGCCTGGTAGCAGCTGCTAAGTTGTATTCATCCATGCTGCTGAGGAATCGTGGCGGACTTGTTCTTCCGATAACTACATCTCCTTCGTTGACTTTTGCTTCCGGGTAAATAATGCCGTCTGCTTCCAGGAAGCGATAATCATGTTCGCTGCGGTAGCCTTTAACATCCTTATCAGCAATGGAAATCTCGTCAATTAATCCGCCGGAGTAGCGTAGCTCCTGAGCATCAACTGGTTTAAAATACGTGCTTCGCGCTAAACCGCGTTCTACTGATGCTTTTCCAAGAATAACTCCGTCCTCCATGTTGTATCCATCGTAACTCATCACCGCAACAATCATGTTCTGTCCGGAAGGATGCTGATCATATTCGGTGATTTCGTGAATCTTTGTTTTTACCAGGGGATACTGCGGGTAGTGGAGAAGGTTGGAATCCATGTCCATGCGCAGGTGATAATTGGAAGCGTAAAATCCCAGAGCTTGTTTTTGGTTCTTGCTTCCGATGATGAGACGGGATGACTGGTTATAATTTCCAAAAGGAACTAATGAGGAAGTTATTCCGCTGATTGATCCGGGGGTGATTTCCAAATGAGTGTGTTCTGGCGTAAGCTCTTCTTCGTTGTAGGCAACCAAGGCATTTTCTTCCTCAGCGGCATCAAGATATTCGATGACTCCCTGCCGAACTAGATCATGCCAGGTGATTTCGTCTTGTTCAAGCTGTTTCAGATATTTTTCAGTAAGTAACGGTTTCCCTTCTTTGACAATGATTAAAGGCCGCTGCGCTCTTCCTTCATCGCAGGAGAGATGAATCTCCTGCGCATCAGCATCATAATATACACTTACTTCTTCAGAGATAGATCCTTTTCTCCGCAAATCCTTGACTTCGGCGGCAAAACTAACCGGGTTTTCCACCACACCTACAAATTTAGAGTTAAGATATACCTCAGCCATCGTTTAGCGCACCTCCTGAAGTCCGATCGTTTTTATTTTTTCGAGGATTACATTTTCATCACTGCTCTGAGAGATGGAACATAACATGGCTAAGTTCTTTCGCAGCCCGATGTTGGTACCGTCGGGTGTTTCAATGGGGCATAACCGCCCTATATGGGTGCAGTGCAGCGCCCGCGCGTCAAAGTTTTCCTGCGATGTGGAGAGAGGGCTTACCACTCTTTGAAGATGTGAAACCATATCCAGGTAGTTAGTCCTGCTCATCCGTTGTGAAATTCCTTGCCTGCCGCCGACCCATTCTCCCGTAGCCATGGCAGAATACAAGCGCGAGGTGAGCAGTTTCCCCCTGATGATAACACGGATGGAAGGCAGCTTCCCCCTCTTAATGATTCTCTGGAAATTGTACAGGATGTCGCTGACAAGAATCTTGAAGTTCACCCTGAAGAGATCAATAAGCAAATCCCCGCTCATGCGCAGCCTCTTGTTCATGTAATGGTCTTTATCATCAGCCGGTCTGGCGCCATTGCTTACGTCAATAAATTTTTTTAGTATCTTGCAGAGATTCAGCGCTTTGGCGCGCATGGACGAAGGCTCCATTCCCACATTGGGCAGTAAATACTTTTGGAGTATCTCTTTGGTGCGCTCCATGCGGATTTCTCTCGGCTGGGCTACGCCGATTCTCTTGGCGATGTAGTCAATAGCATCATCCTGAGTTTTAATCTCCACAAATTCAAACAGATTGAGGAGAACTTCTTCATAATTCTTCTCAGTGGAAATAGTTTTCATGATCTCTTCGTCTTTCACCAGACCGAGAGCTTTGAGGATCACAATGACCGGCATATTCTTAGCTCTGGTGAAGGTCATATAGTAAAGGCCGTCTTTCTTTCGTTCAAAAGTATGCGGTATCTTGTAGGATCCCCTGCTGGCAAAATATCGGCCGGTAAAACCAGTGGCATCTTCTTCCATCATGAAATTATTTCCCGCTAAATCTTCGACGGTGACAATTAATTTTTCGGTGCCGTTAATGATGAAGTATCCCCCTGGATCGGTGGGGTCTTCCCCGTGCTTGATCTGCTCTTCTTTGTTAAGGCCATGGAGGTGGCAGTACTTGCTGCGCAGCATGATGGGCATTTTCCCGATTTCAGCAACGAAATTTTCCCGCTGCACATCGTTAACATAGGTGCTTATTTCCAGGAAGAGGGGCGCAGAATACGAAATCTTCCGCAGGCGCGCTTCCATGGGATAGATCGGCCGTTTGCTTCCGTCTGCTTCAGTTATTTCCGGTTTCCCGACGGTAATTCGACCAAAACGAATCTTGAATTTTTCAATGTTGTGCGGAATGATGGTTGGTTCCGCTTCTTTATTTTCTTCGATGACTTCCTGCAGGCCTTTTTCAATGAGGCCGTTAAATGACTGGATGTTGCTTTCTACGAATTTCTTCTCTTCAAAATATTTTTCAATAAGGACAGATTTTTCCATTTCTAAAATCACCCTTCGATTACCGCGCGATAATAATAGCTCTCCCCGGCAGTTTTGCTCTGGTGCTCAATTTTGATGACCTCTCCAATCTTGGGATTAAGGGGCGCTATGGCTGGATCTGTAACTAAAATTTTTGGCAGATCCTGAATGCTGAGGTCATACTTTTTTAACAGCGCTTCTTTTTCTGCGTCGCTCACCTTGGAATGCTTACACACCAATTGATGGTTACGTACGTCAAAGCTCATTTTTTGTGTGTGCCCCTGTTTTGGATTTATTTTTGATTATAAGGCGGGCCGGAGGGGACGATCACCGCGTGCCGAACGCTGAGTTCTGCATGCTGGATTTGAACCCCCGACCTCTTGATATCTTTGTGTTCGCTTGCATATAAAAGTCAAGCGCTCTACCAAGCTAAGCTACCGGCCCCTACGCCCTGGCCGGGATTTTCGTTGATTGTGATTTACTTCCTCTCCAACCACTTTGAACCCGAGTCGGGGCCTTGCTGTGCAGGATTTCACAAGTGAAGTCCTTGCCCGACAGGGCCCCATGCTAGGCCACTACACCACCAGGGCATGCCCTTCGACAGCATTTCATCTACAGGTTAATTTTCACCTTTAGAGTGTGGTATGTAGAAGATTTGCTGCCATTTTCAGCTAAAACTGGGGTTTGTTTATAAAGATTTTGGTTTTGGCACTTAATTTGTTCGTTTTAGTAGTTACAGAATTGATTAGGATTTATAACAAATAAGATAATCATGGTTTTTGTCCGACGTCATAGACGTTTATCTCTTTAATGTCTTTAGGAACAACAAATTGTTGCATGGGAAGAATTACGATTCTGATCTGATTAGCTGGGGGGGCCTGATACCACAAATCCAAAGAGTGTCTTTGATGGTCGTATCTGCGAGAGGAAATATCTGGTTTCCACAAAGAAACTCCTACTCTCAATTCAGAATCTGTTTCCGATAATATTCTCCCTTCGAGATGCAAGTTTTTCTCGGCACCATGATATGAACATTTTAAATCCTTATTCTGACCTGTTAAATCCATAAAGCTATCAAATTCTCTCATTTTTCCACCTTTTTTAATTATAAAAGTCCCCCCTCCCGGACAATCACTGAATGCGGAAGCCCCCATTTCAGATTCGAACCGGGGATCCCTCGGTAGCTATTGGCTGACTCTTTTTCATCTCAGTCTTGACGACAATTCTAAAGAGCATCTACAGCCGAGTGTTCTAGCCGTTGTTCCTCATTTATTAGACGAGTCTAAACTAAGGGGGGATTTCTGTTCTGAGTTGAGGTTGGTTTATTAAGTTTTTGTTTGTTTTTTCCCCTTCCAAAAAC
>CAYJVI010000013.1:0-15746 GCA_964373595.1 uncultured Methanosarcinales archaeon
TGTCGGGGTGGAGCCAAGCACGATTTTGAAGTCTACAGCGACAGGGCGATGGTCAGAAAGAGGCTCTCCTTTTCCATCCACAAATCCTTCTGGAATCTGCCAGCGCAGCGGTTCGACCTGTACAAATGGAGAACTTCGGTAGAAGATGCGGTCTATGTTATGAGGTTCAGGACAGTTAAGAACTTGACAAGAATCCCGGAGTCCGGATGCAGCCAGCAGCAATTCTAAATCATTTTGGTCGTCTTGGTCAAGGTTGGTGTCGCAGGCCACGATAACCCCCCGGTATTGGGAACGGCGCTGTATGAAATGAGCGAGCTGAAGGATTTGTTCTTTCCGCGCGGCAATGTCTTCAGGTGAATCTCCTGCGTCCATATGGCAGTTATAGATGTCAATCTTTACCCCGGAAATAACTTCATATACAGCCACGGAAAATCCTTTGGGCGCTACACAATCACTGCTGGCGTCGTAAAAGCCATTACAGGAGTTCCATCGCTGGCCGAAATAATTGTCTGTAGGAAAGTAGGAAAAGCTGCTTAATCCATTTTTAATTTCTGTACTCTGTTGTTCTTCTATCCTTTTTTCCAATTCCGCTTTGCTGATAGGTTCCTGGTAGGGATGTTCTGCCTCCTGCGCTAGTTCTGAATGATATACAAAATCTTCCTGCACTAATACAATATCATATTCATCAAGAAGAGGACCAATCTGCTTTATTTTTTCCGGATCAGCGTCAGTAACTTCGGAAGGCAAGCCGTGAACGTTGTAGGTCACTACGGAAATTTCTGTTTCTTTGCAGGCGGAAAGAATCATACTTAGGAATAAAGGAAGATATTTTTTCATTCATCATCAATAATTCAAATAATATAAAAAAGTTTTGAAAGAAATTACCGGCTCTTATAGAGAATTGCTGTCAGGCAGCATGACCAGGGAGTTGAATCGTACTCCATTTTAGAATCTGTTGTTTGTGAACCTATCAGTTCGTATGCTTCTGCGCCTTTATTTTTTGCTAATGTTTCCACAATAAACAAGGCCCCATTTTCTGCGTCTTTTTCTGTGTTTCTGGAGTTGTAAAAAGCTGAAACCGAACTGAATCTTCTTCCCTCGTATTTAACTCCTTCTTCATCCACAAGATGTTCTAATTGTTCATCAAAATGTACTTGTTTGGGTAAAGAAGCCGATAAAGATTGTTTGACTGCAGATTCAGATTCAAGATTTACTGCTCTTGTTTCAACGAGGGAATTCAGAGTAACTGCTGCTCCAAAATGGGGTTTCCCAACTTCAGGCCGGTAGCCTTCTGCTCTTGTTTTTGCTTCATCATCATCTTTCGCATCAAAGCAGTAATTTTTATCCCCAGCAAACAGATGCGCCTTAATGGTATATTTTGCTTCATATTCTGGCATGGTTTCACCTCTTAATGATTCATCAGCTGATGTAATTCCTTCTGATACCGTACCCGGCTCATATCACGGATGGCTAGGTTTTCGTGTTCTAAAGAATCCCGGCGGAGAATTTTTAGATTATCGTCAGAAAACCCTATTATCTTTTCTGCGTTTTTGACTAATTCTGTAGCTCTTTCATATATTTTTAGAACTGCTCCTAAGCGGTGTACTTCTGCAATCCCATACCCATAATCCCGATTTTGGCCTCTTTCACTTATAAGTAGATGCACCAGCCCTTCCAGCACCGGCACTTCTCGTTTTCCTAAAATTGCTACAATGTCATCAACTACGTTTGGAGTATAAAATTCTGTCAAAGCCATAGTTATGGGATATTGGTTTTGTTCAGCAAAATTTGAGAAAACGATAGTCAATCTGCTTCTGTCGCCGCCGTGTTTTGTTAGGATGGTTCCCCTTGGAAAGCGGCTGTCAATCATTAATTCTTGATAAGGAGCAAATGATTGGTAATAAGTGTTTTCCCTAAAGAAATGAGCGTTATAACCCGAAGGAGGAACTTCAGGAAAAAGATCCTTCATCACGGCTGAGAATTCTGATGTTTGTGGATATTTATCGCAACCAAGAGTATATTTGTTTTGGTTTTCAGCAAGTGATTTCATTCTGTTGAGTAATTCTACTTCTTTAGAACCCATCTGAAAAATCCCGAATCCGCCTTTTTTGTCGATTAGTTCCATAATTCAACCCCCTCGTTTAAATGTCTGCTTAATGTAGGTCTTTTTATAATTTATGAACCAGAAAATCTATCTCACCACATCCACTTTCAGCAATAGCTTCTCCATCCCTTCCTTATGCCCTGCGCCGACGACGGCAAGAATTTTCTTTTCCGGATGCTCGCGCAATACTTTCACCAATTGCTTGACCATGTATTTATTTCGATCCGTAATCAAGGTCTTATACACGCTGGGATACTGCTTTTTCATTTCGTTGATTATGTTGGCAATTACTTTTTGCTCAGGAACACGGCGAAGGTCAAACTTTTCTAAGGCATATTTTTGCAGCTGTTTCTTGGGGAAAAATAATCCAAAAACCATATCCAGAGCAAATCTTCCTTTTTCCTTCCAGGTAAGTTCATTTGAAAAATTCCGTAAAGTTACCTGAATGGGCTGGTCGATAAATGCAACTTTGATCCCTTTCTTCCGGGCTAATTCCAGCGCAGTTTTCATCTCTGAGCCGGGAGCAACGCCGACTATCTTTCCTAATTTCTGCTGCACGTACTGCCCGATTTTGACAAACACATAGCCGCGCAGGCCGATTTTAGAGATTTCTCGAAGAGAAATTTTGGTTTTCTTTTGTTCCAGTAAAGCTGCCGCCCGTTGCACATCTAATTCTACTGCAACAATATCTGGTTGGTCTTCTTCGATAGCTGTGGTAATTTCGTCAATGCTTTGCTTAGCAATGTGCGATGTGCCGATGATTTTGAGGTTATTCATGGTGTTCTTTGTCCGCGCAGTTAATGACTGAATCTAAGGCAAGTTTTCCTTTGATGGCGAGATCGTCAGGATCAATTATTTTTGTTTCTTCTCCCTTTGAAAAACAATAGTTCCCTATGGTATTTGGATATGTATTTTGATATTGGTTAAGAAACGACTTCATCCAGATAACTTTGCTAAGCACCGAGTATGCATCCTGTCCCTTACAGTTTTCAATGATGGAAGACAGGTACTGATCGTAGTCAGCAAGGATGGTGCACATAAACTTTTGGTACCAAGCTTTTCTCCATTCTTCATCTGGCGGCCGTATAAAGTTCAGAATATCCTCGATGTATGTTTCCGCAATTTTGTAATCTCTTGCCTTTATCGCTTCATCAAAGCTCATCATTAATTCTCCCACGCTGTTAGATTTACGTTCTTCCGGCGGAATATAATACGAAGGATATTCTTCTGGAGTATCATCTTCAGGCAGAGCATACTTTGGCATTACTGGTGTTGGCCTTTGGGGGTGCGCATTTTGCGGCAGTTCTTTTTTCTTTTGCTTCTGATACCAGTGAATATCAGTTCTTGCTTCTTCTTGAGGATGGTGTTTTGGCGTTTCTTTTTGCCTCTTTTTAGAAGCTCTCTGATTTTCTTTCAGAGAAGAGTCTCTTTTATCCTCAACTGTTTCTTCTAAAGATGGGTCTTTCTTGGTCTCCGGAGTATTGCAGGCGTAATAAATCCCCCCGATGATAGGTACAATCCCCAGAACTTTCCACCAGTGTTTCACGGTTTATTTGGATTAAAGTTTTTATTTAATACTTTCTAAAATGGGTGTTTATAATGCACCACCCTTTTGGCGCACAAATAACACACTTAATCAAGCCATATCCCCAACTATACCACAGAAAAGTATTTAAATTAAGCTTATTTAAAATGCCCTATACCAGTGAGGTGGTCATTTATGCTGAAAATGAAAAAGGTTACCGAAACGTATGAATTAAGAGTGTTTACCGATGCCGGGGACTATTTTGGAGATATAGAGGACAGTATTGTCAATGGCAATAAGGTTTCCGGATGGAAAATTAAAGCGACCAAGAATTCGTATTTAAGCCGGGTTTTAGGCAGCGCCAAAGGGGTTATTGTGCCTCATCAGCTGGTTAAGGCGGTTGGAGACATTTTTATCATTTCCAAAAGCGCAGCTCCCAGCAGCGGCGCTCCCGAGGAAGGCGAAGAATAAGCATGAGCGCCCAGAAATATGTTCAGGATATGCTCCACTATCAATATATGCAGGGCAATCTTGACGATTTAGATGATATTTATATCGCCGCCTGATCTTTTTTCATCTTTTTTTTCGTAAAGTTTAAAATACCAGCCGACAAGATAGTTTTATGCAAGCGGCATTGGACTGGATCAATACTCTGCTGGAAGGAACAGCAGTAAGCAACAAATACGCAGTATCCCTTCTTATTGTGCTGACCTTTGCGATATTAGGCAAATTTCTTCTCTTCATATTCAGCCAGTATCTGGAGCGGTTTGCTTCCAAAACCAAGAATAAAATCGATGACATCGTTTTCCATCATACCAAGAAGCCATTGTTTTATCTCTTAGTTGCATACGGAATAAAACTCGGGCTGCTTAATGTAGGAATCAATGGCGTGGTGGAAAAAATTGTTAATTCCATCATGGCGGCAGTGTTTTTGTATGTTATCCTTCAGGGGATTGATATTGCTGTGGAAACCTGGGCGGTTACTTTTTCCAGGAAAACCAGAACTAACGTGGATGATGTGTTATTGCCTCTCCTGCATAAGATCAGTAAAGTATTATTTGTGATTATTGGCTTGCTGTGGGTTTTGAAAATCTGGAATATTGATATCACTCCTTATTTAGCTGGTGTGGGCATCAGCGGCCTGGTTTTAGGATTAGCATTGCAGGATTCGCTGAAAAATGTTTTCGGCGGGATTTCCCTGCTGCTGGATAAAACTTATCAAGTGGGAGATAAAGTGCAGCTGGAAAGCGGCGAAGTAGGGACCATTCAGGATATTGGGCTGCGCAGCACCAAGATTGCTAATTTTGACAATGAACTGATGTATGTTCCAAACGGATATCTGGCCAATTCACGGGTGCTGAATTATACCCGTCCAGATCCTAAAGTACGGACTCATGTATTATTTGGCGTAGAGTACGGCTCTGATGTTGAGGAAGTCCGCAAGGTGGTGATGAAAATCCTTACCGGCATGGAAGGCGTCTTAAAGGATCCTGCTCCGACGGTACAGTTTACAGAAATGGGTGATTTTTCCTTGAAATTCAGAGCAAATTTCTGGGTGGATAAATGGAGTAGGTCCTATGACCGAAAGTTAGAAGCAACAGAGAAGATTTACAACGCTTTAAGGAAGGCCAAGATAGGCATACCTTTCCCGACACAGACAGTATATTTGAAGAAGTGATCATTTATTTTTAAGTATATAGAAAATCTTTAATAGCAGTGAATCCTTTATAACAACTATGGCAGGATGGTTAATTTTCTCTCCAGAAGAGCTCAGTTTTGTGCTAAAACTTCTGGCTTCGTTGTTTGCAGGTGTTATTATTGGTTTAGAAAGGGAACTGCGGGGAAAGCCGGCCGGTATCAGCACACATTCATTAGTGGTAGGCGGATCTATGATGTTCACTGCGCTTTCGATCCATATTGATCCAACTTCTCCCGCCCGCATTGCCGCGCAAATAGTAAGCGGTATAGGTTTTCTGGGCGCAGGGATGATTTTAATAAGTAAAGGAGAAAAAATCAAGAATCTTACTACTGCTGCAAGTGTCTGGTTTGCCGCAGCTATAGGCATGGCTATCGGATTTGGCTGGTATTTGCTGGCCGTGGTAGCTACCATCTATAGTGTTTTAGTGCCGCTCATTCCCAAGTTTGGAGAAGAGGAGAGGAAGTAATATTTTTTTGCAGAAATTATTAAATAGTTCTTTGAATTTTTTATAATAATGGAATTGTCCGGAATATTAGGGGTATTATTGTTGGTAGTGGTTGTTTTTTTAGTGGTAAGAATGATTATCAACTCTATCCGCTTGTTTTTCGTGGTCTTGCTGGTGTTGTTTTTCCTGGTGTTATTTTTTGATATTTCACTTTCACAGGTTTCAGCATGGATTTCCTTCCAGGACCGCCTGCAGTGGCTGGTTCATTTATTAGTGAATACTCTTCTATTTTCATTTGCCGGTTCCTAAAAACTTATAAACTAGCGTCTGTCCTACGTTTTTATGACTTCATCTATCTGGACGGAAAAGTACCGGCCGAGTACATTTGACGACATTAAGGGACAGAAGGAGATTGTGGAAAAAATTAAGGCCTTTGTGGAATCAAAGAATATGCCGCATCTGTTGTTTTCCGGTCCGGCTGGAATAGGTAAAACTACACTTTCTTTAGTGATCGCTAAACAATTATTTGGCGAGCATTGGCGGGAAAATACCTTAGAGCTGAATGCTTCAGATGAAAGAGGCATTGATGTGGTTCGGGTGAAAGTTAAGGATTTTGCCAGAACAAAAGCTATTGGCGATGTGCCGTTTAAATTGATTTATTTAGATGAGAGCGATGCATTGACTCGGGAAGCGCAGCAGGCTCTTCGCCGGACCATGGAGAATTATACCAAGACCTGCAGATTCATTTTGTCGTGCAACTATTCATCTAAAATCCTCGATCCGATCCAGAGCAGATGCGCGGTGTTTCGGTTTAAACCATTGAGCAAGGAAGAAATTTTTGCAGTTATTGATAAAATCAGTAAAGAAGAAAATTTATCTATCAGTCAGGAAGCCAAAGAAGCTTTATTTGAAGTGTGCGATGGCGACGTCAGGCGGTTAGAGAACATCATGCAGAGCTGTGCAGTTTTGAAGAAGGAAGGTGAACCGATTAAGACCGAAGACATTTATTCCATGGCTTCGGTAGCTAAACCAAAGGAAGTGAATGAAGTCTTATCGTTAGCGGCTAAAGGAAATTTTCTGGAATCGCGGAAGAAATTATTATCCCTGATGCTGGATTATGGGTTGTCGGGATTGGATGTCATCCGGCAGATCCAAAAAGAAATCTGGAATTTGAAGTTGGAAGATAGGAAAAAAGTGGAGTTAGTCGATAAATGCGGTGAAGTAGAATTCAGGATGGTGGAAGGGAGCGATGAATATATTCAATTGGAAAGTTTTCTGGCTTTTGTGATGCTGGTTGGGAGCAGGTAGTTTTACAAAAAGTTTAACGGAAAGTTTTATATATATGGTGGATATAAATGAAAAAGAAAATAATTGACATCGAAGCCCATGCCTTTTTCAGGTTGATGGAAAGAGGAACAAAATTCGGCCTAGGCTTTGAGGAAGCTAAAGAGCGCGTCTTCAACGCCGTTGGAAATGACAAATTATCTGCCAGAAAACACAGGTCTAGAAAAGGAAAGGCCTATTATCATTATTTTAAGGATAATCTTTCATTTTATGTCATGTGTCAAGAGCAGGAATATGGCGATTACATTAAAGTTTTAATAAAAACAGTAATAATTGAAGAAGGAAGATAAGAATGATCGCAAACAAAAGAATATGTATGCATTGTAATGTACCGATGATTAAAGCTACTGTGAAATACAAAGGCATGGAATTTGAATCCAGGCGATGCCCAAAGTGCAAAGAGAATCTCTTTACAGAAGATTTAGCTATGAAAGCAATAAATCAGTTAGAAACAAAAAGATTAGAAGACGAATATGTAAAACACCCCATTAAAGTTGGTAACAGTTGGGGATTGACTTTTCCAAAAGAAGTTACTGAGGTGTTTGGTCTAAACCATAAGGGAATGGTGCTGAAAATTCATCCAGATGTGGGGAGGGGGAAGATTGAGATATTGTTACGATAATTTCTCTTGAGCACATGATTCTTAAACATATATGTTAGTAACCAGTTTTCTTTTTAAATGGTTATTGTTTACTCCTGCCTATGTTAAAATTCTTCAGAAGAAAAAAGAAACCGGAGTTATATCCAAGTGAAGGAGATTCTTTAGCTGAAGGTGTTTATAATAGGTGGAGTGCCAGTTATTTAGGCAATAGAAGTAGAGATGGGTATGCTGCAATGAGAAGCACTATTGAATATTTCATTTTAACTGCGGTTAATGATTCTAAAACCCACGTTGTAAGAGTTGTGAAGGATATAGACAATCCTACTGGGACAAAGTTCTCATCTAATTATTCAGAGGATTCAAGAATATTTGATCGCTCCCTTTCTCAAGTTACTGCATCGGACATCCTGAATGCTTATCCTCTTTCCGATTTTGAAAAAAAGTATGCTAACCCGCGGGATCGTTTTGGACTTCGTAGAATTGGAACGTTAGACGAGTTTGTTACCAAAATGAAGGTAGGAAAATCATAATGCCAATAGAGTTAGTAATATGGGATTATAATGGAACATTAACTGATGATCTTCCAAGGTTCACTCGTGCCGTGAATTTATTTTTGGCGGAGCATGATGTTCCTCCGGCAACAGAGGAGGACGTTGCCTGTTACGATGGAGATCTCTGGAAATTTTACTGCCAGCGTAATATTAATTTACCTAAAGCAGAAATTGGAGCAAGAGTTTTTGAAATTTATTCCAGACTTTCCGATCCTCTGTGCTTGATGCCTGGAGCGATAGAAGTTTTGGAAAGAATTGACAAACCGCAAGTCCTAGTTACAAAACATCCGACTCATCTTACAGAAAGAGAAGTTGATGAGCTAGGGATTAGGAAGTATTTCCATAAAATATTTAGCGGAGTGCGTGATAAGACTCCCTTGTTCCAGCACTTATGTCAAGAAAGAAATATAGTTCCTTCTGGCGGTGTTATCATAGGCGACAGGATAGACGATATAAAAGAAGGTAAGCTTGCTGGAAATAAGGTTATTGCCATACCGGGGTATCACCCACGGCATATACTAGAACAGCATAGTCCTGACCACATGGTTGATTCTTTGCTGGATGTTTATGATTGTATCCATAGGATAAAATAAATAAGAAAAATAAAAATCAAGAACTCTGCTTAATCCTCAGCTTCTCCTGTATCAAATCCCTGTATTTGTAATCAAGAGTCAACTGCACCTGCTTGGTGGAAATATGTCCTTCAGGCAACGCTTCTTTTAATTTGCAGACGATTTCTGCCTGCCCAGTTTCATCCAATCTGGCTTCATCGACTTTGCCGCCGGATTTGCATTCCCAGGCAGGATCATCTATACTATATGCAAATAGATTTCGCACCCCAAAGTCTTGTCCGGGCTTGGTTACTTTTCCTGTGCCGGCGTTGCTGACCATTATTTTAAGCGCAATAATACCTTTCCCGGCAGTATCTTCTTCCACCGCTTTAACAGTAAGAGGCGCTCCTGAAACAAAGTATGTTTTTGCTTCCTTCACCTTACACACACGTTCGTCTCTAAGATCTTCTTTCAAGCATACTTCAGGAACAATAAGATAAGTTTGGTATCGATATTCGACGTTGGCAAACCATTCCCTGTCAATAAGGCCGGTTACTTTTTTGCCGTATTTGGCATCGCTGGCAAAAGTTAAGGTTTCTTCCCCGCCTTCAGGAACAAGCTCAGAGATTCCTTCTAGAGCAAGACTATTCTTTAATTCCCATGATTTAAAGCCGCTGAATTCGCTCTGTGAAGGGCCGAGCAGCCGCACTGAAACTTCACCCGCTTTAACAGTATATTCCCCTTTGTTGCGCAAGGTTACTTCCAGAGGAAAGGTTTCCTGATCAAAAATGCTGTACACACCTTCTTCTTCTACTCCAAAGGGCTCAAACTGGACTACCGCGCCCTGCGTTCCGCCTATGAATGCGCCTTTTACTGCTTGTTGTTTCTGCTGCTGGCAGGCAGTAAGAAGGAATAAAGATAGGATAAATATGGACATAAAAGCAGTTTTTTTCATAATAACGACCTCTTTTAAGATATATTTGTTATTAATAGGCAGAGGTATTTAAATTTTACTGGGGAGCAATCGGCAAAATTATCTACACAAATTACATAAAGCTTATATAATTTACATTATATAACTATATAATCATGGTTATACAAGCGCGGGAGAGAATTTTTTACAATAGGAAGAATGAGCTAAATCTTTTGAAAAGGAAATTTGATAATTTAAGCAAAGGCGAGTTTGGTGTTGTTTATGGAAGAAGAAGAACTGGCAAATCTGAATTATTAAAGCAATTCTATCTGAGAGTGCAAAATCAGGATAAATTATTCATTACTGTAACCAGTGCAAATAGAAATGATCTTATGCAACAGATTTCTGATAAAATCAAAGATTCTTTCGGGGACACAGTAAAAATAAACAAATGGGCCGATTTCTTTGATTACCTAATAAGCAGATCAGAAGTAAAGAAGAAATTGTTGATTATCGACGAATTTCAAAGAATAAATAATTTTGCTAAAGATTTTTATTTTGCGTTGCAGGATTATTGGGATTCAAAACTGAAAAATTCAAAATTTATGGTATTAATCTGCGGTTCCTCCATGAGCATGATGCATAGAATAGCTCTTGAAGAACATGGACCGCTGTACGGTAGAAAAACATTTGAGCTACATATAAAGCCATTTAAGTATATGGATTTTAGAGAAATGTTTAAGGAATTTTCGGAAGAAGATAGGATCAAAATATTCGCTATTTTTGGCGGAACACCAAAATATTTAGAGGATTTTAAGTACAGCGGAATTTCAGATTATCTTAAAGCCTACGAATCAGTGGTTTTAACCCAAAATAGCGCTTTATTTGAAGAACCATTAAATGCTTTGAAATTTGAATTGAAGAACCCAGAAAGATATGTTTCTATTTTAAAATCAATTTCTGAAGGAAAGATGGAATCCCCGGAGATTGCTCAAAGCATTGGGGAGGGGAACAATATTCTGTCTCCTTATTTAAAGACATTAACAAGTCTCCTTGATATAACAGAACAGAATGATCCGCTATTCGGGAAAGGCAGGAATAAAAGATACAAAATCAAAGATAATTTTTTTAGGTTTTGGTATAAGTTTGTTTATCCTTACAGGGAGCATATTGAAATAGGTAATAGCCGGTTTATAACTGATAAAATCTCTCGGGATTTTGATTCTTATTGCGGGAGAATTTTTGAAGATATAATAGAAGAATTTTTTATTTATATTAACGGTAAAAAAATTAAAGGAAAGAAAATTGAATTTGAAAAGATAGGTAAATGGTGGGAGGCCGGGGAGGATATTGATTTAGTCTTAGCTTGTCGAAATGAAATCATATTTATTGAAGTCAAATTTAAAGACAAAGAAATAGGTTTTGAATGTTATAATGAACTAGTTGAAAAATCCAAAAAGACCTCTGCCAGCGGCAAGTTTTCTTACTTTTTAATTTCAAGAAAAGGTTTTAAGGAGGATTTAATAAAAAATAAACCCAGTAACCTGCTGTTGTTATCATTAGAAAATCTAAGGGAAATATGGGATGAAGAATCAGAGAAAATTTTAAACGCCCAGGAATCGTTGCTTAGTTTCGCCTAATTCTACTGGGGCGTCTTTATGATTCTTACCGATTTCTGCTGTGAATCTATGTACGAATAATCCAAATCTACCAGTAATAGCGTCTCAAAGGCGCCGGCTCCGGGAACGTTGAAGCTGCAGATGATTTTTCCCTGTCCGTTAACCAGGCGCACAAATCCGTCCTGCGGCTTGCAGTTGATTTTTCCTCCTCCAGTCATCTCTACGTCATACGCGACCCGGTCAAGGTCTTTATATTCCAATGAAGCCTGCCCGCAGTTCTGGAGATTCGCAAAAGGGCTGAGAACTCTTCCGCTGCCCTGGTTTCGCACATTAATTTCAAAAATAGCCTTGCCTCCAACCATATCTACTCCTACGTAGCTTACCCCGACCGGGCCTCCCTGTCCGCCGCCCATGACTACGTCTTTCGGCCGGCAGGTTTTTTGTTCTGATGACACCTGATAAAATAACGGATCAACGCACACCGCCGGGCTGGCAAGAGTGCGGTAGTTGTAGCAGGTAAGGAAATTTAAAGTGGGACTGTAATCGGGAACGCCAAAAGGAAGGTTGATGCTGGATTCAAATTCAAGTACGTTGGTGCTTCCTTCGGTGTTATAGAGATTTTTTCCTTCCAATACGCTGACGCCTTCAGCGCAAGAACGAGGGCTGGAAAACCCTCCGGAGATTATATTGGGATCAAAACCACTGATTTGCACAAAGCAATCCTGCGCTCTGAGGTCGTGGCTTCCTCTGTTTTTAACTTCCACCAGGGCAATAAGTTCGTTTTGGTCGTATAATAAAGAAGGCGGGGAATCCTGAAGAAGCAGCAATTCTACTCCCTGCGTTCCGGTTTTGACTTGCTGCAGGGCTGCGGCGGTATCGCGGGGACTGTCACCTGCACCAGGTCGGGGTTTGCAGGAAACTAAGAGTAAGAACAAGGATATGAGAATAACTAATACTAGTTTAGACACGCTCTTTTTCATTCCTCTTATTAAATAAAGAACGTATATAAGTTTTTTGGTGAAGAAACTATTATAAATCCACCCAGTTCTGGTAGTAAAATATGAGCAAATACAAAATCATTCATTTCAAGAAAGACTGCATCAGCTGTGGCGCTTGCGCAGCCATCAATCCCAAGTTCTGGGAAATGGATGTAGAAGGACTGGCAGAACTTAAAGGTTCCAAGAAAGTTGATGATCATTATGAATTAGGGGTTGATTCTGAGGAAGATCGCGCTTCTAACCAGGAAGCGGCAGATGTCTGTCCGGTGAATATTATTCATGTGAAGAAGAAGGAAGAGTAATTATTGCTTAAGCTCTTTCCTCAGCGCATTATTAAAATTTACTAAATGATGCTTGATTCTGGATAGCATGGCATTATGCTCTTTCATGATTTTTTTCATCTCTTCAGCAGCGTGATGATGTTTTTTCCATAATTTCACTCTCGTTCCTTCATCAGCTGCCTGATGGTATTTTTGCGCAAGCTTATGAGATTCCTGGCTCTGTTCATGCAGTTTCTTATTTATCCAGGTCAGTTCCTTAGAACAAAGGTAAAGATAGGCAGATTCCCTGGTGATGCTCATGTTCTTTTGAAGAATGTTGAAATTTATAAACATTTATAATTCTAGATCAGCGTAAAGCCCCGGATGGTCGCTGGGACAACGGCCTAAGTGGCCGACATACGCCGCCTTTTCTGTATTTCTACAATTGGCAAATATGAAATCAATTTGGTCGTACTCGAACCAATCAAAAGTTCCAGGGGAAGAAGTCAGGTCGTTCAGCATAATGGCAAAGTTCCGATAGAGGTTTGATCCTCTTTCAAAGTTGAAATCGCCGGCAACGATGACTTTCTGGCCGTTTTCTGTTTTCTTCTGGACATATTCCAAGAGCTGTTCAGCCTGCGCCAGAAGATGCATTTTTTGGCTGTAATGTGGCTTGTAAATGGAAACATTATGCACATTGATGACTGCAAGGTCTTCTCCGTCATCCTCAATGATGGTTTCCAGAAATCCCTTTCCAAGAATTCGATCGGTAATCTGCTGGGAGAACCAATTTCCCTGCGCTTCATAGCGATGGAAGGCTACTTCTTTTGGCGGCTGTTTAGTGAGCGTCAGAAGACCGCCTTTCAGAGAGATTATTCCTTCCTGATAGGAATGATGGTAGCTTTCCAAGCCTGCAAATGATTGCCGATGCCACCTTCGGAGAAAAACTTCCTGTAAACAGACAATATCGTAGGGTCTGTTTCTGATGATATCGGCGATAATATCAAATCTTTTCTTTCTTTCTTTTTTAGGAACCCCCCAGCAGTTTTGAGTGAGAATTTTCATTTTCACTTCTTCACGATAATCATACAGTGATCTCGTTCAAACGGTTCCAGAACTTTGTAATCAATGACCGTGAATTCTTTTTCTAACTGAGTTCTGATTTCAATGAAAAGGTCTTTTGATTTTCGCTTGATGTCAATGCTTCGCGCTTTGACCGCCAATAGTCCGTAACCGCCTTTCTTGAGAAATAGTTTACAATTCTTGATGAAGATTTCTGCCTGGTTTTTCTGGGCAATATCCTGATAGACTATGTCAACTCCCGAAACTCGTTCCTGATATTCTTCTGGATGATTGGCGTCGGCAAGAAGAGGAACAATATTTTTTCGCTGTTCGGAAAGGAACACTAAATCCCGCATTACTCTTGGCGCAGGATCGACGCCAAAGATTAACCCTTCTTTATTGACTATATCCGATACAAATGAAGCAGTATATCCATGGGAAACTCCCAGGTAGAGGACAACATCTCCTTTTCTGATTCCGGCATTGGTGCAGCCTTTCATGATCATGGCGGCTAATTTACTTCTGGTAGGATCAAATTCACGGTATTCTTCTCCTTTTTCTGCAGAGATGCGTTCTTCAAAGTGTTTTTTTCCGGGAAGGATGCTTTTGGTATAAATATGTCTGCCGTCGGAATATATTTCAAAGATTTTATGGGGTTTGATGCTGCTCATTTTTGCCTCACTTTCCAATTTCCTTTCTTACTGCCGCCGATTCGTTCTAATAATTTTTTCTTTTTCAAGTTCTTTATGTGGTAACGGACACCATTTACTGAAAGCTCAACCAGCTCTCCAATTTCCTTGCTTGTTAAATGAGGATTATTTTCAATTAATTCAAATATTTCTTTTCCTTTATCTTTAGTGGTAGTTTTAGTAGTAGTTTTGGTGGTAGTAGTAGTGGTAGGAAAAATGATTTTATAATAATCAAAATCGCCCTCAATTAAGGGTTTTAAATGGTAGTGGTTGTTCCATCCCCTTATCATTTTATTAAAACCACTTCCAATATTTTCTGAAAATTTTACATGCCTAAATATTTTAGCTATAGTCGGGTTTCGTGGTAAGGAAAAATCTTCTTTAAGAATGAATTCTATTTTCTTTGGCAATGCGCCAGGATTAAAGAACTCAAAACAATCTGTGAAAACCCTAATTCTTGGGTTTGTTTGGCCGAAATAGTCTGTGTGTATTAATAAGTTTACTAATGCCTCACGTATAGCCTGTAAGTGTGGAGGGTCATCATCTCTAATGCCAGATTTTAATGAAAAGGGAACTTCAACCTTTCTGCTTAGTCGTTCATAGACATCAAAAAAGGTAGTGAAAAGATTTCTTTCTGAAGAAATTCTAAAAGAATACCTGTTCGGAGCGCTCCCATAATCTGTACCGGGTATTTCTAAATATTCAATCCTAAAATTGTTAAAGGCTTGGGCTAAGGAATCTTCAGAACCAAAAACCAACAACCCTCCGTAAGTAACATTGCCTGCATTTAATACTCCTATTTTATGTAGGAATTCTTCATCATTCAAATATGAGTAACGATGTCCGGGATTAATTGCACTAAAGTAGTTTCTATATTGCTTTATGGTTTCTTTATCTAAATGCTTTAGTTCATATTTCGTAACTTCTTTGTCTTTATCTTCGAATGAGGCTAACCGATGGAAAGAGTCTATCTCTTCTGCTGTGGCTCTTTGATCACCACTACCGGTACGAATAAATGTATTCTTTTGAGTATCAAAGTATATTGGCTTGTCGCGTGCTGATTTTTGTGGAATATAAAACGCCAAAATAGTTTTTCCATCTATGGAATATTTTTTCGGTCTGACTTCAATCACTTTGTTAAATTTATTTCTACTCCTTAAAATTGTAACAAAATCTAGTTCGATTTTTTCTGGAGTTTGAACTCCGGCTATCTCATAGGATTTGCCTTTTTTCTTTACTCCAAATATCAGCCATCCGCCTGCTGTATTAGAAAATGCGCTAACTGTTTCCCAACTACTTTTTGGTACATCGGATCTTGCCTCTTTGACTTCAAAGTCTTCCCATTCAATATCTTCCAGCTTGGAAATGAGTTCCATTTTTCTCAT
>CAYJVI010000014.1:0-14806 GCA_964373595.1 uncultured Methanosarcinales archaeon
CCGCAACAATAGATTTTATATAAGCTCGAAGTCTTTATATATCAGAGATTCCTAATTGGACCTAAAAATGAAGGTGATGGTAAAAATAGTTTTTTTTCTTCTGTTGGCAATGGTTTTTCTTACCTCTTGCGCTGGTGAAAATTTGCCTTCCGAACCGGGCGCTCCCGGAGAAACAAAACAAACAGCTGTTGCCGGCCGCGCTTTCTATGCCGGTTTAGGGGAGCTTGGCTATGCCCAGCCCACAAAATTTTTCATAAACAAAGATTCCCTTCCCAAAGGAGAAGCCCTCCTTCTTTCCGTCCAGAACGAAGATTATATCTACAAATATTATTACATTTCTGTGAATGGCCAATGGCTGCAGCAAACTTTTTCTGGAGAAGTTGTCGGCAATTCCAACTGGATAAAATCTTCTGCCAGCGCTTCTCTTGCTACTGATCAGTTGCCGGAAGGAGATAATTATGTTGTTGCATATTCCTGCTCTTTAGTAAACGCCAAATGGGACTGCCATGGCAACAAATGGCAGATTCATCAGTTTGAAGTTCTCAGTCCGAAGCCTAAAGTAGAATGCAGCAGCGATATGGACTGTCAGCCAAACTATCAATGCAAAGAAGGCAAATGCGCTCCGGTACCGGAAGAACTCAAAAAACCAGATGTACCTTTTTCAGCGTCCTGCGATGATGATTTCTCAAATCTTATGGCCAGCAAGTTTCTTTGGTCGTTAGATTTTGAGGATTTGGACGATGAAGGATGGA
This sequence comes from uncultured Methanosarcinales archaeon, assembly GCA_964373595.1. Classification (GTDB taxonomy): domain Archaea; phylum Nanobdellota; class Nanobdellia; order Woesearchaeales; family GW2011-AR9; genus JACPIL01. The sequence continues at coordinate 753 of CAYJVI010000014.1, forward strand.
TTCGGGGATGGATGAAGCCAAGGGTGCAGGCTGAAGGGACGGAATTAGCAAGCTTTGAGCTGGATACCAATGTGAAACACACCGGTCAGAGGGCGCTGAAAATGTCCGCTCCGGGCGCAACCTATTCCGGAAGCATCGGTCACAACGGAGCGATTCGAGTGACGCCGGGAGAATACACTATCTCCTTCTGGGTCAAAGGGACCGATGTCGTAAGCCAAACCGGACACATGACCATACTCCAAATGACATCCAAAGAGGCGCTGGGGGGAGCGCTCGATCGTTCTCAAGGAAAGTATTGGTTTACCGCCTATCCCACGCAAACCTACGAATGGAAACAGGTGACTCAGGGCTTTACCGTCCCTCCAAACCAAGATGCGATGGATTTCGTCATTATATTCCAAAATGGTGCCGGCACGGTCTGGCTAGATGATATAGTGGTTATGCCTGCAAAACAATTTAATGCGCTCTCAGAAACAACGTTAGAAGCAGAAACACGAACGACAGAAATGGCAGCACCGGCACGGCATTATTTCCTACGCGATAAACCAATCGAAGCAAAAGCAGTATTGCGGAATCAGAAAGGAACCGCAGGAACATACACCGTGAAAGCAGCATTGAATTATTGTGGAAAAACTCTTCAGCAAGCGCAGCAAACTATTTCTGTTGCTTCCTATGCTCGTGCTGATGTTCCCCTGATGACTATCAATCCATCTGCGTTAGAAATGGGGGATTATCTTCTTAATATAACGCTGGAACAAAATAATAAAATCGTTGATTCTGTTCTTCATCCGGTTGGCTTGCGGTTACCGCCGCAGCCAGAATTTCTTTTTAGCATAGGGTTCGGTAAGGATTTTGATCCTTCGTCTGCAATTGCCCGCATGGACAAGTATAAATCACATGGCATAACTCCATTATTCTACGGAGGGGAACCGACTGCTTTTGCCGCTGATGCAGCTTTAAGCAGAAATATGCCCTTCACGGTTCGTCTTATACCTCCAGAAATTGCCTTCCCCAAAAAGAAAAGACCAGACGGTGGAGATTTTTCTGTATATTCAGAAGGTATTTCCGATGATACGATGTGGCCGAAAGCAGCGCAACCGATTAGTAGCGCAGTCAGAAGAATAAGTCATTTCCCTGCCTTTTTTCCACGGATTTTTACCAGTGATGATTTCAACATCTATAGCGGCTGGGATTGGGCGGACCGAAACAAAGAGCGATTTAAACAATTAACCGGCCTGGATGCTCCTGCACCGAAAGAGTTTACAGATCAAGTCAATCCATCTGCCGTGGAGAGCTTTGTACAACCAAAAGGATCAGTAAGCAGCAATGAACCTTGGCTTGCCTATAACCGATTTTTATCAAAGGAGGTGCTAGGAGAATATAATAAGAAGGTTACGAGCGCAGTGACGCAAGCAAATCCTAATGTTAAAATAGGCCCCATTCCTGGCGGACAGCAGTGGCCTCTTTTTCAAACCAACAGAGGCCAGTATCCGCCCTACAACTTTGGGAAAAATGGCTTTAATATGATTTCGTACTATGTCTATTTATATTACTGGCGTCCCCAGATAGCATATGTCTATTGGACAGATATTAGTAGGATGGGAAATAAGGATTTACCACTCTATGTCATGCCTGATGCGTACGTAATACCTGAGCCATCGTACTATTGGAACAATTTCTATCTTCTGCTTGCTTCTGGCGTCGATGGTATGGCTTACTTTATTGATAGTTCAATTCCCAGCCAGCAAAATCCACCTCCACTTTCATCAGCAGCACCTGAATTTTGGGAAATAGCACAGAAAGAATTAGGGCCAATAGCAGAAAAATTTGGTTCCCTGTTTACGAAACTTGAACCAGCAAAACACCCCGTGGGTTTATTGTCGTCCTTCACCTCGGCAACCTATTCAGTTACTAATCCCTTGCGTGATCTTTGCGCGTATAGTAATTTATTGATGTCCCATGTTGACGTTGAAACTGTATCCGAAGAAGAGATCCTTGCCGATGGTCTTTCACAGTATAGCGCGGTTGTCCTTAGCGATATGGATTGGCTGCGTAATGATGTTGTAAGTGAATTAGCAAAAACTGGTACTAAGATTATCTTGGATAAAAATTCTGAGGTTCCGTTAAGCGGCAGCCAAGTTCAAAAAGTAAATTTTAATTTTGTTGAAGGAAACTGCGCTGCTAATCCGGATTATGGAATACCGGATCGTCTCGCAGCCATGAGGACGGAACTTAATAAAATTGTTCCACCGACCGTAGTTCTTGATAAAGATACAGTTATATACCGAAAATATTCTGGCGGAACGTCGCAATATCTCTGGTTAGTTGATGTGCACACCCGGGATGAGTACATCAGGCTTTTTGACTTTGTACAACAACGACAAGGATACGACAAGCCAGAAGTTCTAGCTGAAATGAATAAGTACCTGCAGCAACAAGGTATTTATAGCAGCAGTACCCCAGTAAACGTTAAAGTACAAACTGTTGCGCCAGTAGTAGTCGTTGATGTTCTTGGTGGAAAAGTAATCTCTTCGACCTTTGAGAACGGATGGACCACCTTTCAGACAGAGATAGCAAGATTAAAGGGAAAACTCATTGCGTTTTATCCGGTCCTGCCTACTTCTGTCCAGATTGAAGCGCCATCAAGTGTAACCCGCGGCGTATCTGCAGTTCTTAAGGCCAGCATTCTTGCCGGCGGAAATAAACTTCTTTCGCCTTTCCCGATCTATGTCGAGCTTCTTGACCCTAACGGTAAACAGCATCCCTATACTCGGTATGCTGCCACCACTACGCAGGGCGAGTATCAGCTTCCCATTATGATTGGCACTAATGCTCCAAAAGGAACGTGGAAAATACGGGTAACTGAGTTATCAACCGGCGTTCATAATTCCATCGGATTTAATTTACAATAACTTCAAAGAACCAGATAAAAAAATGCGAAAATACACCTTCCAAAACGTAGCCGTACGCGCGAAGTCTTTATATATCAGAGATTCCTAATTGGACCTAAAAATGAAGGTGATGGTAAAAATAGTTTTTTTTCTTCTGTTGGCAATGGTTTTTCTTACCTCTTGCGCTGGTGAAAATTTGCCTTCCGAACCGGGCGCTCCCGGAGAAACAAAACAAACAGCTGTTGCCGGCCGCGCTTTCTATGCCGGTTTAGGGGAGCTTGGCTATGCCCAGCCCACAAAATTTTTCATAAACAAAGATTCCCTTCCCAAAGGAGAAGCCCTCCTTCTTTCCGTCCAGAACGAAGATTATATCTACAAATATTATTACATTTCTGTGAATGGCCAATGGCTGCAGCAAACTTTTTCTGGAGAAGTTGTCGGCAATTCCAACTGGATAAAATCTTCTGCCAGCGCTTCTCTTGCTACTGATCAGTTGCCGGAAGGAGATAATTATGTTGTTGCATATTCCTGCTCTTTAGTAAACGCCAAATGGGACTGCCATGGCAACAAATGGCAGATTCATCAGTTTGAAGTTCTCAGTCCGAAGCCTAAAGTAGAATGCAGCAGCGATATGGACTGTCAGCCAAACTATCAATGCAAAGAAGGCAAATGCGCTCCGGTACCGGAAGAACTCAAAAAACCACTTCAACTAAGTCCTGCAGGGGAAGTTTTTGTCGGCCCTCTTGCGGGCTGGAAAAATGCCAAAACTGATTATGGCGCAGTCGGCGATAGTGTAAAGGATGATACTGCGGCACTACAAGCAGCGTTGAATGATTTGCAGCAGATGAAGTACCCGGTCTTGTACATTCCTGCAGGAACATACCGAATTACAAACACCTTAACCTTACCTCGTGATGACAGAGGACTACCAATCGGCATAAAAATAGTCGGTGAAGATCCTGCGACAACAAAAATCGTCTGGGACGGACCAATTGATGGTAGCATGTTTTTGTTAAATCCAAATGGTTTTTCTCTGGGCAGATTAACCTTTGACGGAAAAGGAAAAGCGGGGATCATTCTAGAACATGGCCCAAAATTTAGCGCTTTCAACGAATACTTTGACTTAGTTTTGCAGGATGCCGGCGTTTGTCTGGAAGCCGGGAAAATCGATAAGGAGGGAATTACAGATTCAGTAATCGTACGCTCCACCTTCCTGCGCTGCAGCAAAGCTGGTGTTTTTATCAATAACTTTAATTCTTTGCAGTGGGAAATTTATGATTCCCTGTTTAAAGACAACTATATGGGTGTTGCTACCATTCTCTTGCCGTCTGATGGTTCCCTTGTATCCGGGGCTGGCAATTTTCATGTATACCAAAGCGTGTTTATGAACTCAACTCATACCGACATCGCTCTTGGCAGCACCGTATTTTCCACTATTCGGGACAGCTTCTCCCTGGGATCAAATGCCTTTTATTTATCTACAGCCCAGACTTCACCATTCCAACATACACTGCAGCGCAACGTTATTCTTGATCCTAAAGGACAGGCTTCTGCTGCAAATAATTGGCTTGGCGGGGGAGACTGTTATAATATTTATGGTGAAATGAAAGTGAAACGATTTGCGCCCATCTGTATAGGGGATGGAGGAACCTTGGTGCTTCTTGATAATATTATTCGTGCTCGTGATGATTATAGCGGCACTCTGGTACAAGATGTAAGCGCTCCTTCAGAATTTATCTCCATAGGGAATACCTATACCGTTGAAAAATGGTTTGGAAAAACTCATCCGGTCTCTGGAACAAGCTTGCTTCGCAGCATTAATGATAAGATAGTTGCTCGAAATACCATTGCCGATGCTGTTCCTCGACTTCCATCCACGCCGCCAAAAATAAGTCCCCCTATATTTGAGGTGCCTTCTGGCGCGGATGCAGTGAAGATTCAGGAAGCAATTGATAAGGCGGTAAAACTTACCGGACAGAAGCCGGTAGTCCATCTCCCTCCGGGAATCTATCCCATTAACAAGACCTTAGTAATTCCTCCCAATACTGACGTACAACTCCTTGGCGAAGGTTTTCAGGCCTATTCAGCTAGTATTTTACAATGGGTAGGAAAAAGTAAAGGGCCAGTAATGCGAATAGACGGCCCCAGTAAAGCAGTATTGCGCGACGTTAGTATCGGGGGAAAAAAAGGGGCTTTTGACGGACTGGTGCTTACCGGCATAGATCAGCCGCAGGGAAGAGTGCGGGCAAACCAGGTATTCTTGATGGATGGCAACATTAATTTTTTTGTAGATAAGTTAAAATCAGTCACCATAGAGTTCTTGCATTCCGCTCCTAACTTGCGTTCCTCTATCAATACTGGTAAAATAGGATATAAGGTGGTTGGTCCTGGTAAAGGACAACCGGGAACTACTATTCTGCTGATGGGAGAAGGCGGTTTCGGTGATGTAACGTATGATGTGGAAAATGCCAATGTTTTAGTGCGTGATGCCTGGACCGAAAGCAGGGCTTGGGCATCTCCTAAATATGTACGGCTTCGTGGAGATACAACTTTTACTCTCCACAACTTTTTCCAAGACCATCCCCGAGCTGGTTCAGAAAATGTAACGGTTTTGGTTGATAACATCAAGGGGAAAGCTTCTTTCATCGGCGGCAGGTTTAGCGCATCAGAGCTTGGCGACGCACGAATAGGAAAAGAAGAGACTGTGCCAGATTCCTTCCTTGATTGGGTTGATCCTGAATTTGAATCAACACCCACGGTTATAGTGCAAGGAAATGATCCTGCGATGAAGATGGCGGTGATTGGCGGCATGGGTGAGGGGCAAACCATAGTGCAAAATAAAGCTTCTGCCGGTGAAATTGGACAACTATATCTTCACGCCACTAATGTTGACGGAAGCAAGTTACCCCTCCTTAACGACTGGGGAAAGACAGATGATTCTTTCCTTCTGGAAATGTTTGAACAGACCAGGAGATATGGTCCTCTTTCCTATGCTCCGACTGCTCCAGGTTTAAGCGACATCGTTCTGCACCGCGTGTGGGTTGATGAAGCAGATACAGGAATTATGTTTACTCCTTCGTACTGCGGAAATAAAAATGTCGAAGCAGCAGAACAGTGTGATGACGGTTCTTCTGGAACATGTGCTTATGGGTTACAGTCCTGCCAAGTATGTTCTGCACAATGCAATCAGCAAGTTGCGGGTCTTACTTCATTTTGCGGCGACAATAAATGCGATCCGAAACACGAATCGACCATCTCCTGTCAACAGGATTGCGGCACCGCTTGTCCGTCAGAGAACTTAGTAAGCTGGTGGCCTGCAGAAGGAAATGCTTTGGATTTGATAAGTGAGAATAACGGAGAACTGATGGGGGATACTGCTTTTGCTGTCGGAGCTGTTGGCCGGGCTTTCAGTTTTGACGGAAGCGGCGACTTTGTCAATATGGGCGATCCGTTTGATGGAAGTTTGGATATGGGCACAAATGACTTTACCGTAGTCTTTTGGGCAAAAGCGTCCAGCGACGGCATAATGTTGGGTAAGGGCTGTCCCTCTTGCGTGAATCAGCAAGGATATAACGTTCAGATTGGCGACAGGGTCAACTCTATTTATTTCAGCATCGATGGCCTGCCTGACGGTGGGCAAGAAACTATCTTTGGTTTTTCACAGGCAAATGTAAACCAATGGCATCATTACGCAGGAGTATTTGATCGAGATGGTTCACTTTCCATGTATGTTGACGGTCAACTTGCACGCAGTGTCGATATTAGGGTTGAAAAAGGTTTGGTCAAAGTTAAGGATGTCCCATTCCTGCTCGGAGCAGGTGATGTAAAGGTTTCCAATACGTTTAAGGGGCTGCTTGATGAAATTGCTCTCTGGAAGCGTACTTTGTCAGCGAATGAAGTGCAGGCTCTCTATCAGGCGGGAAGCAAAGGCATGTGCAAGCCGTAGGCGTTATTGAAAAGTGCTGGAGCACCCTTTGCGGAGACCTCTCCTAATTCTCTGCGGACTGACAAGGGGGACTTGCCCCCTACGGGGAACGTCAGTCTTCGATAAAAAAATCTGGGTCGGAGCCTGGTGCTCCACGAATGAAATGAGAACTTTTCAATAATGCCAAGCCGTAAAAATTGCGGTTATGCTTTTAGTCCTAGAACTTCTACATTATTTTTATTCAAAGTGATTTGCCGAAAATTCAATCCCATCTGCAAAACCGCTTCCAATAAGGCCATGTGCTCTTTACCTGTTCCTGAAGCAAGATTAAGAGCGACTTCAAAATCAGCAATTTTGTCTTTCAGCTGTTTTTTGATCTGTTCGGTTATAACTATTGCCGGTGTTTCGGGGAAAGCTTCCACCAGAATCAATTCCGTATTTTTTCCAGGAGTGTAATTCTCTTTTCCAAATTGATTGGTTACGAGGAAAACCTTATTCCATTCCTGGCTTTGGATGATTCTGTTGACTTCTGTCCAGGTTCCTTTTCCGGTTGATAAGCATGCGAGTAAGGTAGGCATTTTTAAGCTGGCAACGGCAGATATTTAAATTAATTTGTATTATTGGGTATAGATGTTAATCAGTTTCTTTGAGGAGTTTCCTACTGAGGAGAGTTTAGCTAAGTTAAAGCTTATCTCTTGGCCAACTAAACTATATGTTGCTGCGAATAGTGTTGAAGAGTTTAGGGCAGTAACTTTTAGTATCAGGAGAAACCAGCATCTTCTTGAAGCAGTATACTGGCCTATTTTGAAAAAACAGGAAGGTTATTGGATCTCTCCATTCTCTAAACAGAGCGCCCTGCATAATCTCTTTGAGCAGTTAGAGCATAAGAAAATTCCGGTGATGCTGGATTTAGAGCTGCCAACGACCAGAAATCCGTGGCTTTACCTGACAGAGCTTTTTCATTTCCGGAAAGACAAGAAAATGATACATTCTTTTATTTGTAATTATGCTGGCGAAACCTATCTTTGTGAATATTATGCAAAACCAAAAATGTTAGAGCTATTAGGGCTGCACTATAAGAATAAAAAGAGCAAAGTCATGAAAATGTTGTATAATTCCGCGCATCGCTTTGATGAAGAAGCTTTGAGGGGGGAATTACAAGCAGGTGTGGAAGAATTTAACGATAAATATGTTGTTGGTTATGGCACTATTGCTGTCGGTGTGGGCGGTGATGAGCCAATATTATCATCGGAACAGCTGGAAAAAGATTTGCGGATTGCTCAGGAAGCTGGAGTGAAAGAAGTGGTGCTGTTTCGGTTGGGCGGATTGAATAAGAAATATGTTAAGGTGATGGAGAAGTTTGTGTAAGTACTTATTCTTTCATCAAAAAATCAAACGCGACTTCTTCTAATATCCTAAAACTATCTAGTAATGGAACTGCTGTATCCTTAGAAGAAATCAATTGTTGTAGATCAGTGCAGGCAAGTAAAACTACTTCTGCGCCTTGTTCTTGTAGTTTTTCTGTTATTTTCACAAGAGTTCTTTTGTCATGAATCTCTGCTTTATCACGGTTAATTCTGAAAATAATCTCGTTGATTTTATCCTGTTCTTTCTTTAGGGGTATTACGGTCTTTATTCCAAATCTAGCCAATTCATTTGTATACAATTTTTGTTTTATAGTTGTATTAGAAGCTAAAATCCCTACTGTTTTCAGTTTCTCCTCTTTACACTTTTTTGCTGTTTCTTCAATAATACTCAGTAGAGGTATCGAGGAAGCTTGGCGTAATGTTTCAATAAAAATGTGAACAGTATTGCAAGGAATAACAATCAGGTCAACTTCTGCACTATTAAGTTTACGTACTGAATCTAACATTAACTCTAAAATTCCGGGACAGGGTTCTCCTTTGGCCATTCTCTCTAATTGTTCATCAGATACTGGAAGATTCTCTAACAGGAGGTCTGGTTGAATCTTTGCAACAGAGGTAAATCTATCGTTAATTTGTTGGGAAAATTGGAATGACGTCTTTGGTCCTAATCCCCCTACTATCCCTACACATTTGCTTCCTGGTTTTTTAGTCATAACTAGGTTTTGACAGGGCTGCCTAATATAGTTGTTTGAATAATATTCAAAAATCAGGCATAAAAATTATAAATAGTTGAATATTCTACGAAAATATGAAAGATATAAGCCCAAAATTAGTGAATCTCTTCAAGAAAGGATACTGCGCTCCTCAGATAGCTCGTATCGCTAAAGAACTCAAAGAACCATCTACAACTATCCATTATAACATCAAGAAGTTGGAAAAACTCGGAGCTATTCGAACCTATAAAGCAGTATTTGATTATAAGAAAATAGATGAAGGATTTTGTGCTTTTGTTTTGATTGCCATTTCGCCAGAAGAGTACGGTAATCCCGAGAATATTGCTGGAAGTTTGGCAAAATTACCTGAGGTTGAAAGTGTAGATATCTGTACTGGTGATTGGGAGATTATTGTTAAAGTGCGGGTGAAAGACCAGGAGGAATATTACCAACTGGTTAAGAATGTTATATCCAGAAAAGGAATAGAAAAGATAAATACTATTACCTCCCTTAAGCAAGTGAAATCTGATTTTATTAAAGTTTCCTAAACCAAATACTTCGCAAACCTCAAGAATCTCGGCTCCTTCAGCAAGGCCATGGTCACTAAAGGTATAGGATTATCTCGAGTATATTTCTCAAAGACTTTCTGCACTTTAGGTTGATTGATGTAGGAAACTAATTTATCCCAATCGTCATCAGAAAACTTATCTAATATCTTCCTGACCATTAAATGCAATTTCAATCTCTTTGCTAACGGTTTAACTTCTTTTTCGTAATTCTTATTATTGATAATGCAATCAGCCAGGATTTCTGCCTGCTTCAATCCAGGTACTAACCCGCCTAAAGTTGTTGCTTTTACAAACCCTGCAGCATCTCCTAATAGATAACAATTCTCTTTCTGCAGTTTTTGGGCAGGATGATACACCGGAATAGTGCCAGCCTGCATTTCTTTGACTTTAAAGCCATGTTCTTTCATGAACTGGTCAAAGTAAGCCCTGGAGTTTTTGCGCATGCCTAAGCCCACTCTTGCAGTTGTGGAAGATTCCGGAACAACCCAGGCAAAGAGTTCGGGGCAGACGGAAACACCGAAATACGTCTGGAATGATTGTGGATCAAACTTTCCTTCTACCACGGCTTGAACCCCAAAATAATTCTCTCGTTCAGGATGGTACATTCCGTACGCTTTTGCAGTCGGAGATAAAGGGCCATCGGCAGCAATGACGATGTCCGGTGTAATACACTTTTCCGTATTGTTCGCAGAGTCTTTTACTACTAATTCTTTACCCTCTTTGCGTACAAAAGAATGATTAAGAAATATTTTTGCCCCTTCTTTCTTAGCCAAATCTCCGAAGAAATTATCGAACTTAGTACGGCATACCAGATACTCTTTCTGCTTTACTTCTAATTTATGGTTAGGGGAGTAGACTTCCACTTTGTTGAAGATATTGACCAGAAATGAATCCATGGGCAGCTTAAATTGGTCAAAATCAGAGGTTAGCAAGCCCGTGCATTGAATCGGCAATCCTATCTGTGCATGATTCTCGTAAATAGAGACTTTATGCCCGTTTTTAGCCAGTAAATATCCTGCGTAACAGCCGATTGGGCCTGCGCCGATGATTGCGATATTCATTAAGAAATGGCGAAATCATGACTATAAAAAGATTATCGAACTAAGAATAAAACACAATAAAATAAGAAAAAAAAGAAAAAAGATTTGGAGGAGAGGCACTACCTTAGTAGTACTTTTCTTCTCCGTCGTCGTCCTTACGCAATCTGCTGAAACCGATTACTAAGCCCATAAGCACTAGCAATACTACCAGTACGATCAGAGCAATTTCTAATCCGTTTCGCAGACTTGGTCCGTTGTCAGCAGCGCTAGCGCTTTGCACAACGTTTGCTTTCAGGACTACAGTTTCCAGCACATCGCTGCCAGATTTCACTGTTAGGGATGCCAGGTGCTCACCAAAGGTGGCATCAGCATCAACAGCTACATCTACGTAGACAACTTTGGTTTTTCCCGGTTCAAGTACAACCAAGCTTTCGCTTGCGGATGCACTAGCCCAGTCGCCAGTTGCTACTTCGAGCGTGTATGCTTTGGAAACGCTGCCTTCGTTGTTTAAAGCTACTGCGTAGCTAGCTGTTTTACCAGCAGCAACGGTTTGCGTTTCAGGACCTACAGCCAAGACTAATTTACCGGTTTTAGGTTGAAGCAATTCGTTTGCCAACACTTTCAGGGTAAAGGTTTTGGTGACGGTTTCTTCTAAATCGTCATATTGTACAGTTACTTTTACTGTGTATTCTCCTGCAGGGGCGTCAGCGGGAACTTGTAGGAACATTTCGTCCACATCTTTGCGGTCATCTGCTTTGACTTCGTCAACGTATTCAGATGCGCTTACGTCCAGTTCAGGGACAGCTACAGTAACTTTTACGTCTTCTTCGTCTTTTTCACCGACATTTTCCAATAGCACAGTTGCCAGCAAGGATCGTCCTGCTTTGACAGTCAAGCTAGGGGAGAAAGACACATCAGCGACTTTAACTGAGTGGCTAGGTGATTCGACAAATAGTGGGTAGTCAACAGTAAGGTCATCTTCCTTTGCTTCGCCGGAAACTCTTACTCTTAGAGTAGCTTCTCCGTAATCGAAGTCATTTGGAACTGTTAACTTTAAGGTTACTTTGGTTCCTTTAGTTCCTGCTGTTACCTTACTAACAACTGTTGATTCTCTTACGTCTTCTTCGTCATAGCCCATTAAGCGAGCTTCAACTTCGACGTTTTCAGCGCCAGTTGTTCCTTTGTTTAACAACTCAACTTCAACTTCTAATTCTTCCCCTCTTTCAACGGTAAGGGGAGTACCATCCTTTTCTTCATCATTAACTTCAACTGTAACTTTGCTGTCAGGATGAGTTAGACCGCCAAGGGTACTAGTTCCTGCACTAACCATAGAAACAGTTAGCAAGCTAATGACAAACAATGCCATTAAACTTAGTATTTTTCTCATTTTTATTCTCCTCCAAATCCTTTTTCAAGGTTTTGAGCGTTATTTTTTTAGATGCACTCACTGCTTTCCCAAGGGTAGCATTTTGAGGCTTTTACCACTTTAAAATGGGGTTTATATTTAAATGTTTCGGATTTCAGTATCATCAAGTAGGTACATTAGAGTACTACCTTGGAGTGTTCTAGCGACTGCGTATGAAGACCAATCTATACGCTGAAGTATGGTAATAGGAGTCGCTAACTGTCACTTTGACCAGATATAAACCTGGTTCAGCGTCTTGGGGAACAAACACATAGACGTTTTTACTGGTTCCTCCCTCTTGAGCAAGGGCAAATTCGCCGGTACTGCCGTAAATGCCTAAATCATATACTTTTGCCTGTATTTTGACGTCTTTAAGGGAGACCTTGCCATTGTTGCGCAGATTAACGTTGACCACCATAAAGTCTCCGGCAGCGACAAATTCTTCCATCAGCTGAACTGATTTTAGCTTAATATTGGCATAAGCTGCAGGTTCTGGCTGGGTATTGCCTCCATTATTATCTTCTGCCGTCTTGTCGTCGTCTCTTCCGTCGCCAGCAGTGGTATCATTTCTGCTGCTGTTGTGGTCAGCTCTTCCTCCCTCATTCCCGATAGTATTGTCATTTCCCCTATCATTGCTGACATCGTCTTGGCGGTCGTTATTATTGCGGTTATCCCCTCGGTTACCGTCGTTATCTCCTCTATTATCCAGGTTCTCGTCGCTTTCGTCGTTGTCTTGCTCACGGGCGCATCCGAGGTCTTCGGGGTAGTCTATTTTAGTGTCTCCATCATTATCTAGCCTATCATTGCACTGTGTTCGATTTACGGGGTCGTCACTTTCGTCGTTATCGTCCGGGGTTGAGCATCCAGGGTCTAGCAGGTCTTTTTTACCGTCGTTATCATTATCCACGTCATCAGAACACTGCGGCTTGCCAGGCAGCGGTTCATCAGGTACATCTGGCTCATCGGATACGTCTTTGACGGTAATAGTTACTGTTTCTGAGCTCTCTCCGCCAAATCCATCTTTTGCGGTAATGGTAATGGTATACGGACTCTTTGCAGATGAATTAAAATCTGATTTCCAGAGTAGGGCTGCATTATAATCGCCGTTTTTTGCTAATTTAGCTCCGGGCAAGTGATCTCCGCTGTACGTATAGGTAAGTCCATCATTGTCATGATCTTTTCCGGTCAGAGAGAGAACTAATATCTGGTTTTCGAAAATTGTCGTTTCTCCTTTAACTGTAAAATCAGGAACCCTGTTTTTATCTTTGACCAGGACGGTTACCTCCTGCCATTCAGAATATTCTTTTTGATCATCATTTGCTCTGAATCTGAGCTTGACTTCTCTTTCTTGGTCAGGATGTGTTACAAAGCCATAATCCGGGGTCCAGGTAAAGACACCGTATTCGATTCCCACCACACTTTCTGTTTTGAAGCTTGCTCCTAACTTCTCCTTCACATAGTCGTTATTTACATTGAGATATGAGCAACCCCATAAGTTTAATACGCAAACTTCTGCTTGGTATTCTACATCATCATTGTCGATATCGCTGGCAAAAACGGCAAATGTTCCTTTTTCCCCTTCAGTAAAAGTGTACGGAGAGATATCACTCATCACCGGAGCATGATTATTTACTGGCAAAGGAATGTGGGGGTTGATGATCCATTTATTTTTTACTTTCAATAGTAAGCTGGAATCGACACGCTCAGAATTGGAATCCTTCAATTTGATTACTATAATATATTCTCCAGAATTCTTGTAATGAGCAGGCGTAACGGTGAATTCTTCATATCCCAAACCATTGCTCATGCTGACAACTTTATCTTTTACAATATAACTCACTATTTTTTCGTCAGTCTTGCTGTTCACAGTTGCAGTTATTTTTACCTGGCCAAGGTTAGTGCCAAAATATCCAGTGGAAAATGTCGCAGAACTTCCATAGAAGATTTCCCTGCTTTTGGAATTTGTATCTGCCCAAACAGGATTGAACAGAGAATCATTAATAGTCGCAAACACACTAGTAACTAAAAGTAACGTAAATAAAAGTACAGTGAATGCTTTGCATATTTTTTTCATTGTTATTATTTTGGACAGTATCCAACACTCAAACCACCTAGAGGATTAATTTGACTGAAATTAGTTCTGA
>CAYJVI010000015.1:0-14517 GCA_964373595.1 uncultured Methanosarcinales archaeon
GGATGTGAGTGGGAGATAAGAATTAATTTTTACGATGAGAAGAAAGTAATCTATCCCAACTATTAGACATTTTAATATACTCATCTTCACATACAGAAGCCCTGTCTTCTGGTAATTCCCATCCTGTAATTAAATATTCTCCATTTTGGGGATCGCTTCCATAAATCCAGCATAATAAATTATAATATCTTCTCTTATCGGGGGAGTGAATACCTGAAAATGCTGATTCCTCAACATCTGACTCTTCAGACACTATAAAGAACCAATTAGCTCCATCTAAAAGAGCATTGATACCGGATTGTCCTTCACCTAAAAGAACTAATGTAGATACTTGGTCAGCATTGTCTTCAGGATTGCCTGTCGTAGGTAAATCATATACATCTACTAAGACGTGTCCAAGTTCATGATAAAATACAAAATCCATACTGTTTAGCATCGCTGTTCCCAATTCAGCATTAGTATCAGAAGAATCATAAAATACTTCGGCAAAATGATCCATTAATTCGTAGCATATAATTATTTGCTTGGTGTTTGGATCATAAAATGCATTTGAAGTGCCACATTCTTCAAGGGTTATAGTAATATCATACGGCAAAATCAATCCATCGTTTAGGAATTGTGCTTTATTTTCAAAAAGTTGCGCTTCTTTGAATATTTTTTCATATTCTAAATAATCTGGATTAGTTAAGGGATAATATAACACTTTGAAATCTCCAACATCTGATAATTGTGGTGCTGAAGATGTTTCTGCTGTTTGTATACTTTCTTCCGAAGTTTCCGGTTGTTGTTCTATAACATCAGGAATTGCCGAATCTTCGGTTGTTGAGGTTAACAAAATGCCTATTCCAACAAGCACCAAGAACAATATTAATCTTAACCAACCAGATAGATGAAGACGATATTCCTTCTCCACAAATTCTGCAAAAGGCGGCAAAATAATTACTGCCCCTATAAGAATAAGTAAGCCGCCAAGAATACTATCCAACATACTCAAAGCTCCTATAAGAATAAATAAAACGCTAAATAACCAAGATAGAACAAAGCGAACGCCGATATGTTTTGGTTTTATCTTACCCATACTCACTGCAATATCATGAGTTAGTTCTATTTAAACCTTATGATTATATTGCAGTATGTCGAAGCGCTCTTCATACACAATCAAGAAGCAAATTCTCCTCAAAGTGAAAGAGAAACCAGCAACGTACGCTGAATTAGAACGAAAGGTAAACACCGGCTACCGAACTGTGAAAGCTAACTGCGAAGAACTAAAAGACTACAACTTCATTGAAATTGACAAAGTCATCGATCCGGCTAACGGAAGACCTTCAAATGTTGTAAAAATAACCGAGAAAGGGTTGAAGCAAGTAAAGAAATGATTTTTAAATACGCGCTCATTTCAACATACCAATGCAGCATTATTTAGCCAACGCCACAGCGCATCTTTATTCTTTAGGATTACAAGTAGAGCATCCACCTTACAATGCGGCCATTATCAGAATTATTCTTAATAAGATAACCGAAGCATACCTTGCTTTTGACCGCAATTTTGTCCAGGGCTTAAAACCGCAGGCAAAGGATGTTCCTCAACAGTTACGGGAACATTTTTTCTCACTGGAAAACACCGTTCGTTTTGACCATGGACGGGGAACCTACCGTATGGGGATTGTTGATACCGGTTTGCGCAGCGACCATTACAAGCCATCCGGAGAGAATCTTGAAGCTCTTGCTCTTCTGGGGATGATCGTAGAAGAAAAGGATGCTGCAGGAGGAAGCGTGGGAAGCTTCGGCGCTTTTACTATGGTAGATGAGGCGGGCATTCTTACTTCCAGTAAAATTATGGGAAATCTGGTAGTCGTAAATGTTTTTTATCCTATTGATTACGGCGCGGGAGCAGATCAGTATGACCTAAATCAAAACAAGATGAAACTTCAAAAAGCCCACCGTGCTTGCGATCCTGAATTTAATGAAGCGCTTGCGGAAACAGGATTACTGGAGATAGCTAATTTTAGCTTTGAAACCATCCTGAGGGCGTTGCAGAGAGAAAAAGTTAAAAATTAATTTCCCCAGCCAGATAAATTTATATAACTGCGTCGATTTCACATATTTATGGCAAAACCAAGGTTATCAGATAAGGAATATAAAAAATTGTTTGCCGAAGCTAGAAATGATCCTCAGTTCCATAAAGATATTCGTAAATTTATTAAGATCACTACTGGAACCTATAAATTAAAGGATTATGGTTTAGAGAACATATGATTGTTTCTAAATTTATTTAACAAATCAGTATATTGTAAAAAGTAAGGCGTTCTTAAATTTTCTTTGATATTAATGTGTTTGTATGCTTTAAGTGCTTCTTTTCCTATCATAGTTCTTTGATCATCGGAATAAACTATGTCAAGCCCATTAAAACTAGCACAAGCCACAATCATAAAGTCGACTCTAATGTTTGTATCCCAGCCATAGATTCCACTTAAATTTCTATAATGATCATAATACATCTTTGCCAAGTTAGTAATAACAATGGAATTCTTAAGAAAATGTTCTCCAGTCATTCGGTCGTACATACTTAATAACAAAATTCTCGCTTTTCTGCTTGCTTTTGTAGTTTTAGGAATGCTTCTAATCTCATTGCGGATTAGTGGAAAGTTATAAACAATAAACTCTTTTTCTGCTTTTATCTTATCTTCAATTGCCTGTCTATCTGGCTCTTCTGCTAAATTCCCATAAATATTAGTATCGAATAATACTCTGAGCATAAAAATAGCTGCAATCCAACTGTTCATAAAGATTTGTATCCTTCTGTCCTTACATTCTAACTAAACTTTAAATAGGAGCCTTCTATTAACCAGATCATGGCAAAACCGATAGAAAGAACCCCTACCAGATTTAAAAAAATGAAGAAACTTGACCAAGATACTTTAAATTATATCAAAAAGCAAGGATATTGGAAAGAAGGAGATGTTACCTACGTAATTGAAGAATATGAATATCCACATGATGAGAACTGCGGAGGCACTATGTGTTGGTGTACTGCCGTAGCTCGGAAAGAAAATCCTGAGAAATATCAAAAATGGCTGGAAGAACTAAAAAAATTAAAGAAGTAACTAATTCCTCTCTCTCAACCAATTCAAAGCGCTTCCATACTTAAACCATTCCAATTGTTCTGCAGAAAATGTATGAATCGTTTCTATCACTTCCACTGAACCATCAGCATGCTTTAGAGTAACATACACCGGCTCATTAACTTTAACTTTGCTATCAATATCAAGAACATCATCTTCCATTATTTTGTTGTAATCACTTTCACTTGTAAACCACAATGGTAAAATCCCCTGCTTTTTCAGATTATTTTCCGCAATCCTGGCAAAACTTTTCGCTAATACTGCTCTACATCCTAAATATCGCGGTTCCATGGCTGCGTGTTCGCGGGAAGAACCTTCACCATAATTCACATCGCCGACAGCAATCCATCCGGTTCCATTATTCTGATAATACCGCGCAATCGCAGAAAAATCGTCTTCGTTTCCTGTCAATAGATTTTTTCCACGCCCAATTTTATCACTAAAAGCGTTCACTGCGCCGGAGAACATGTTATCGCTAATTTTATCTAAATGTCCTCTAAATTCTAACCATTTTCCCGCCGGAGAAATATGATCAGTAGTGCATTTTCCTTTGGCTTTGACTAATACCAATAAATCTGAAAAATCGTTTTTTTTCCATTTTGCAAATGGTTTTAACAGGGCCAACCGTTGGCTATCTGAATCAACCAGCACTTCTCCTTCACCAGATGGTTCTTCGTAGCCAGAGAGGTCAAAGACAAATCCCTGTTGAGGCAATTGATCTACGGGATTAATTTCTAATCTTACCCCATCGATAATATCAGTTAAAGGATTAAAATCGAGTCTTCCGGCTAGAGCAAATGCCGTAACTATTTCCGGACTAGCAATGAAAGCATGCGTTTCCGGATTAGCATCATTTCGTTTCTTGAAGTTTCTGTTGTAAGAGGTGATAATAGAATTTTTTACTCCTTTGGGAATATCCTGCCGGTTCCATTGGCCGATGCAGGGACCGCAGGCATTGGCTAATACTGTTCCCCCGATCTTTTTAAATACCTCCAATAATCCATCCCTTTCCATAGTCGCATAAATCTGCTGGGAACCGGGAGTGATCATGAAAGGAACTTTGGCTTTCAGTCCTTGCGCTGCTGCCTTTCTGGCTACTGCTGCTGCTCTGGACATGTCTTCGTAAGAAGAGTTGGTGCAGCTGCCGATAAGCGCAGCACTTAACTGCACAGGCCAATCATTTTTTTGGGCATCTTCTTTTAATTTTGAGATAGGCCTGGCTAAATCAGGAGTATGCGGACCATTTACCTGCGGTTCTAATAAGGATAGATCAATAACCATTACTTCATCAAAATAAGATGATGGATTTTGTTCCACTTCCGGATCTGCCTGCAATTCTTCCCGGATAGAACCAGCCAGTCCTGCCGCAAACTTTCGCTGTGTTGCTCTAAGATAAGAACCGGTGTATTCATCGTAGGGAAAAAGAGAAGTAGTTGCCCCTACTTCTGCGCCCATGTTAGTGATGGTTGCTTTCCCGGTTGCGCTTATGCTTCTTGCCCCTTCGCCAAAATATTCTAAAATATATCCTGTTCCTCCTTTGACCGTCAATATTTCTGCCACTTTCAAAATAATATCTTTCGGCGCAGTCCAGCCATTTAGTTTTCCCTTCAAATGAACACCGATTAATTTTGGCATAGTAATAGTCCATGTCTGGCCGGCCATAGCATCCATGGCTTCTGCTCCTCCAGCGCCGATAGCAATCATACCTAAGCCGCCGGCATTAGGAGTATGCGAATCGGTGCCAATCATCAACTGTCCGGGAACAGCATAATTCTCCAGAATTACTTGATGGATGATTCCTGAGCCAGGTTTCCATAATCCCATTCCATACTTGTTAGCAGAACTTTTGAGGAATTGATAGACTTCTTGGTTTTTGATATTTGCTTCTTTTAAATCCTGTGCTGCTCCTATTTTAGCGGTGATTAGGTGGTCGCAGTGAACGGTGGTAGGAATAACTACACTTTTCTTTCCGGTGAGCATGAATTGCAGAATAGCCATCTGCGCAGTTGCATCCTGCATGGCTACCCTATCTACTTGCAAGGGAATGCTGGATTTACCCCGCTGGACTTGAAATTCTGGCTGAGTGAAGTGAGTGAAAAGAATTTTCTCGGCATAGGTTAAAGGCCGGTCAAGTTTTTCTTTAATGACTTCCAGTTTTTCTATGTAGCCTAGATAAAAGTCTTGGATTTGGTCTGGGTTGAGGAAGGACATGGAAAATTGGGGGAAAAGGAGATATTTAAAGTTTCTGAAAATACAACAATACTTTCGAAACCCCAGAAACTGAAATAGCCCTATAAGGATGTTTTTCCTTCGGGATCAAGATAATTATATACCTCAACCAGAGATTCAAAATAAGTGGTGTTGTTTCTACAATAATCCCTAGCAATATTTCCATCGGTCAATCCGGAAGTAAGCATCAAAGTTTCACTCGTAATCACTTGAGTTCCTTGCTCAACCGCAGATTTAATCGTTTCTAAAACGCAGCAATCTCTATCAAAGCCCATGATCATTAAACGATCGACAGCATCTTCTTGCAAACGCTGGGTTAAAGATGTAGAAGTAAAAGCACTATGGCCGTATTTCATAAAGAGATGTTCTTTTGGTATGTAGGGATGGAGTGATTTATCTAAAAGTTCATCAGGAAGCGAATAACCATCATCACTTACCACGCCATAGATTGGTTTTTTCAAAAAGTGGGCCGTTCTTACTACATCATGGATAGCATCCAGCCCGGCATGCAGTGATCCGTAAGGATATTGCAGGCTTTGAGGATATGACTGGCAATCTTTTCTTTCATATCGTTTAGAAAAGTCATCAAATTGTATCACAAACCCTCTTTCCCGATTTTTTATCTCTTCTTCCCACCACATATCTACAACTAACAAGGAGAAATCTTTTTCTGCAGCAGAGTCCATTCTAATTGAATATTTTGACTTGTCTTATATAATTTTCCTGTTTATTTGCTCAGTATAATAAACCTTATAAATCATTTCTTAATTCTTCATGGTATGAAAATAACCTTCTCACATGGACAATGGAATGTTCCTGATCAGCCGGAAATCGGTTTTATTATTGGCGATGGCACTGGTGTCGATATTACTCCGGTTGTCCTGAAAGTTCTTGATGCAGCTGTAGAGAAAGCATATCACGGCAAAAGAAAAATACTGTGGCAGGAAATTGTAGCTGGAGAAGAGGCATTGAAGCAGGGAAAAGAATTGCTTTCGGATGAAGCGTTGCAGCAGATTAAGGATTTGCGGGTTGTGCTAAAAGGCCCTTTGGAAACTCCCATCGGCGGCGGGCATAGAAGCCTGAATGTTACCCTGCGACAGAAATTAGATCTATTTGCCTGCGTCAGGCCGGTACAGTATTTTTCCGGTGTACCTAATCCCATGAAAGAACCAGAGAAATTAGATGTGGTTATTTTTAGGGAAAATACAGAAGATGTTTATGCAGGCATCGAATGGAAAGAGGGAAGTCCTGAAGCATTGAAGGTTATTGAGTTTTTGCAGAAAGAGATGAAGAAAAAAGTCCGCCATGATTCCGGCATTGGAATAAAACCAATAAGTATAACCGGAACAAAACGATTAGTTCGTGCTGCAATCAAGTATGCAATTGACAATAAAAGAAAATCAGTTACTCTGGTGCACAAGGGAAATATCATGAAATTTACTGAAGGCGCATTCAAGGAATGGGGATATCAGGTAGCAGCTGAAGAATTTGCTGATTTTGTAATAAAAGAAGGAGAAGATAACCCAAACAATAAAATAATAATTAAAGACAGGATTGCCGATGCCATGTTCCAGCAACTCTTACTAAGACCGGATGAATATGATGTAATTGCCACGACTAATTTGAACGGGGATTATTTGTCCGATGCCTGCGCAGCGCAGGTAGGCGGATTAGGAATTGCTCCTGGTGCGAATATTAATTATGAAGAAGGATTGGCAGTATTTGAAGCCACACACGGAACTGCGCCGAAATATGCTGGGCAGGACAAAGTCAACCCTGGCTCGGTGATTCTTTCTGGTGTCATGATGCTGGAATTGTTAGGATGGAAAGAAGCTGCGGAAATTATTGTGAAGGCTATGACCAAAACTATCCAGCAGAAGAAAGTTACTTACGATTTCGCACGGCAGATGGAGAACGCTGTACTATTGAAGTGTTCTGAATTTGGAGATAAGATTGTGGAGAATATGTGATAACAACTTTTATAAACAAGTTTTGATTTCTCTTGATTCATGAAAAGAGGTTTTTTTATTATTGGATTTTTAGTGTTATTTTTGTTTTTAGTTGCCTGTGCACCACAAACACCAAAAGTAATAGAAGAACCAACAGTAAATGATAACACTGTAAAAATAACTTCCTCCGGATTTTCTCCAAAAACACTAACCGTGAAAGCAGGAACAACCGTTACTTTTGTAAATCAAGATTCTAACCAACACTGGCCGGCATCAGCGATGCACCCAACACATACTCTGTACCCCGGTTCTGGTATTGAAAAATGTGGAACCGCAGAAGAAAAAACTATATTTGATGCCTGCAAAGGATTAGCACCGGGAGAATCGTTCTCCTTCACGTTCGATGAAAAAGGTTCCTGGAATTATCATGATCATCTTAACGTGCCCTCAACCGGAACTATCGTAGTAGAATAAAATGAAAAAACTAACCTGCGATTATTCAAGTTTAGCTTCTTTTACGCTACGTGTGGCCTTAGCTGTTCCTTTTCTCTTTGCCGCAATTGACGCTACCCTGCAGCCTGAGGCCTGGATTGGTTTTATGCCTTTATTCTTACAAAATCTGCTTCCGAATACTCTTCTTTTAGGCGCATTTTCTCTTTATGAACTGGGATTAGCCTTATGGCTTCTCTCCGGGTGGAAAACAAAGGAAGCTGCTGCCCTTTCAGCGTTGACATTACTGGCAATAACCGTAACCAATATTACCGTTTTAGAGATTGTCTTTCGGGATGTGGGATTATTATTGGCAGCGATAGCCTTGGGGGTTTTGCAATATAAAAAATGAGCACAGTATTTACAGCATCATTTATCACTTTAGCAATCGCAGGAATAGCTGATGCCGGATACTTGGTGTGGAGGCATTACCGCCACAAAGCTTCGCCGTTAGTCTGCCCTCTGGACCATGACTGCAGTAAAGTGACTGAAAGCAAATGGTCGCATATTTTTGGAGTTAGAAATGAAGTGTTGGGATTGCTGTTTTATGTTTCGATGGCAGTTGCTGGATTAATGACGTTCCTGAGGCCGGAGTTTTCACTCTTATCATTTCCCTTGCTGTTGTTGATGAGAATCGCTGCAGGCGGCGGCTTACTATTTTCAGTGGTTCTGATATGGGTGCAAATCTACAAAATTAAGGATTACTGTTTTTACTGTATGCTTTCGGCGCTGATAACGCTGTTATTGTTTGTGAATAGTTTCTTTCTATAAACTCACTGCCTTCTTGGTGATCTCTAGCGAACAACTCTTATGCTTCTTACAATATGCTTCACATTCTAAGGCAAGATTCTCTTTATTATATCGAAAGCCGCAGGATTCGCACCGAAAGAGCATTTTTCCCTTGTACTGCTGCTTTTTAACCATACTGTCATGATGATGGGATGATATAAGAACTTTTCCAGCCATTGTAGAACGCCTGGAGAAAGACACCCATAAAAGATTAGGGGAAGAAAAATGTTCTATCCTTTCCAAAGGTCTGGATGATTTTGAAAAGAAAGTGATGAATGTCGTCCGTCAAGAAGAAGGAATTACTCAAAACACCTTACGATTACGAGTAAACATGTCTAAAACAAAATTGAGCCAGGTCTTGCAGAATTTAGAGAAGAAAGGATTGGTCAGAAGAGAGAAAAAAGACAAAACTCTCTCCGTGCACCTTAAAGAGAAGGTATAAACGTTCTTCCTTGGAAATTTTCACTTTTTAAGCCTTTTCAAGCCCTCAGTTTCAACCAAAAAACATATATAGAGATAGCCATTCTACTCGTAAAAACAAGCGGAGGTTTCACATTATGGAAGAAAGTCATAAAGCTGAACAATCAGGAAAACCACTAAAACAGAAAAGCGGTGATTTGTTTTGGAAGGTAACTACGGTAGCATTGGTTGTAGTGCTGGCAGTATTTGCATTTAAAAGTAATTCTGGAAGTGGTTCTGTGGGGGCTGCTGTAGCTCCTTCATTTGGTGGAGCAGCGCCGTCACCCCCAAGTGCAGGAATAACTGACATGAAAGCTCTTGCAGATGATGATCCTTTTTTGGGAGATAAAAATGCGCCTGTAACAATGATTGAATGGTCTGATTATGAATGTCCATTCTGTGCACGATTCTATCAACAAACATTACCACAAATTAAAAGTGAGTACATTGATACCGGAAAGGTAAAGTTAGTGTATAGGGACTTTCCATTAGGGTTTCATCAGCAAGCTGAACCAGCAGCCCTTGCTGCCAATTGTGCAGGAGAACAAGGAAAGTACTTTGAGTACCATGATAAAATCTTTAACGCAGGTGGAGCAGCAGGGAAGAGTAGCGCTGATTATAAGAAATGGGCTCAGGAACTTAGTTTAAATGTTGCTAAATGGGAAGCATGTTTGAGCGATCCAGCGCAAAAGCAAGAGATTCGAAAAGATCTTGCTGACGGAAGCGCGGTGGGAATACAGGGAACGCCAGGATTCCTGATCAACGGCAAACTGATCAGCGGCGCGCAGCCCTTTAGCGTCTTTCAGCAAGTCATTGACGCTGAATTAAATTAATTTTTTTATTTTTATTTGTTTTTTGAAGTCCTAAAATAATTGTTATCATCTTTAAGGTGTGGAGAACTTTTATAAAGGCGTCCTCTCCCAAAATAGAATGCTTCAAAAGAGGAAATTTATTGTTGTAACCGGCGGAGTCATTTCCGGCTTAGGTAAAGGCATAGCTGCTGCCAGCATAGGGCATTTGCTTAGTTCCCAGTATAAAGTAGTTCCCATGAAATTAGACGGCTATCTGAACGTGGATCCGGGAACCATGAACCCCTATGAGCATGGGGAAGTGTTTGTGCTTGATGACGGCGGGGAAGTAGATATGGATTTCGGCCATTATGAACGCTTCCTGAATGTAAGCTGCAAGTTTGAGCATAATCTTACCATGGGGAAGGTGTTTGAAGAAATAAGAACGAAAGAGAGACGCGGAGATTATTTAGGAAAAACAGTGCAGTTTATTCCTCATGTGGTAGATGTCATTACAGAAAAAATATGTTCTGTCGCAGAAAAAGAAAATGCGGAAATCATGTTGATTGAAGTGGGCGGAACAGTCGGAGACATGGAAAGCGATTTATACATTGAAGCCACAAGACAATTAAAAGATGACGTCGGAGAAGAAAACATTTTATACGTCCATTTGACCTATGTGCCTATTCCTGCCGGCGTTTTTGAACAAAAATCCAAGCCTACGCAGCAGAGCGTGTATGAGCTGCGTAAACGAGGAATTCAGCCTGATGTGATAATTGGCAGATGTTCTGAACCATTAACGGCTGAAATTAAAAGTAAAATTGCTTCCTTCTGCGGGGTGGATAGAAAAGCGATATTTACGGGATTAGATGTTGATAACGTGTATAAAATCCCTTTTTTATTGGAGGAAGAAGGGATTATTACTATTGTAAACCAAAAGTTAGGGCTGGATGTTAAATCTATTCTTGACCCCTGGAAAAAGTTATTGTTTAATTTAGAACATCCAGAACGAGAAATTACGATTGCCTTGTGCGGGAAATATACTTCATTAACTGACAGTTATGCCAGCATCAAAGAAGCATTGATGCACTGCAGCGCGCATGCTAAAGCCAAGATACAGATCAAGTTTATTGAGACCACAGAAATTGAGAGAAGCGTAGTTGCGGTTGCTGATTCGCTGAAAGGCATTGATGGGGTAATTATTCCTGGCGGTTTTGGCAGCAGAGGCGTGGAAGGAAAATTGGAAGTGATTAAGTATTGTAGGGAGAATAATATTCCCTTGCTGGGCATTTGTTTTGGTTTGCAGTTGATGGTAGTGGAGTTTGCCAGAAATGCGTGCTTTTTAGGAGGCGCGCATACCACGGAAGTGAATCCGGCGGCTGCTCATCCGGTAGTTGACTTGATGCCGGAACAAAAAAATGTCAACCTGAAAGGCGCAACCATGAGATTAGGCGCATATATTTCTTATTTGCGGGAAGGAAGTTTGGCGCGGAAGTTGTATAACTCTGAGATTGTGTCGGAGCGGCATCGGCATCGGTATGAAGTTAATGCGCGATATCATTCCCTATTACAAGAAAAAGGATTAGATATTTCCGGATTGTATTTGGAAAAGAATTTAACTGAGTTTGTAGAAGTGAAAAATCATCCTTATTTCATGGGCACACAGGCGCATCCGGAATTGAAAAGCAGATTAAGTGCTCCTGCGCCGTTATTTTTAGGGCTGGTGAAAGCGGCGATGGAGAATAAATAAAATAAAAATACTAAAACGTTTCTTTCTTCAGAAGCAATTTCTCTAAACTCCACTTGCCGTTGCCATGCACAACGATAACTATAAAGCAGGCTAGGAATAATAATGCTAGTTCTCCTTTATTGACTATCGGCACTAATCCCTGCGGGAAGTGTACTGTTGCTAATGCTCCGACCATCACTGCCATTCCGCCTACTGAAGCTAGTCTGGAAAAGAATCCCAATGCAATTGCTAATCCACCTACCAGTTCGACTGTTCCGGCAAACCCCATCAAACTGAGCAATGGAACTGTCCCTTGCGCTCCGAACCATCCTAACAGTTTCTGCGCCCCATGCTGCACGAACATTAATCCTACAATTATACGGAACAGCGCATAGCCTTCCGCATGAAACTTCTGTAATCTATTTAAATGATGCATGTAAACCACCTTTTTTATTTTTGCTTGATTAGCGATGAGAAGATATTTAAGTCTTCCGAAAGTAGAGATAGTTGATGGAGCCCTTACTCGTCTTGGTATTAATCTTATTTCTCGCAGTTGCTGCTCTTGCTTACAAGATTGGAGTTTCTGCTGGTGCGTTGCAACGCGATAGATATTGGGAAGAACAGATTCCGGATATCAAGAAGGATTCTATTGAACGGTCCAGAGCTTCCTTAGGAGGCCAGTTTTCTGAACAGCTGGCTCCGTATCTGCCGAATTTCAAGTATAAGCCAACAGAATGTAAATTTCTTGGCAAACCAGTTGATTTGATTGTGTTTAACGGGTTGGATGAGAAAGCAGTTACAGAAATAGTTTTTGTAGAAGTTAAAAGCGGCGGTTCAGAATTGAATACTGTTCAGCGCAAGATTCGGGATGCGGTGAAAGCAGGTAGAGTTAGCTGGGATGAGTATCGGATTCCGAAGGAGTTGACAATTAAGCATGAAATGAAGCAGTGACTTCATTTCAGCTCTGAAATTAGGTAGTTTCCTAATTTCATGAGAAGGAAGAGTGAATTCAAAGCCAGATATTTTAAAAAGCAGACCTATTTTAAAATTAATTATGGAAATTAGAATAGATTATAGGCCAATGTCTTCTTTAAATGAAAAAGAAAAGATAACTCTTTATAGGGAATTAACTATTCCAAATAGTATGGTAAACCCAAGGAGAAGCGTATTCAGAGATTGGATAGATTATCATCCAAGCAGTGAGTTGTTGCACACAACCATTGTATATTCTAATGAAGAAGTAATTGGTTGGGCTGCTGCAAATATGGGTGATGACTGGAATTGTGGGACAATAGGGGCATTTATTCAGTACGGATATAGAAAAAGAGGGCACGCAAAGCGAGCATTGGAAATTCTTTTGCCTAAACTGAAGGAAATATATCCCTCAACGCCAGAATATTTATTTTACATGGTTAATGAACAAAATCTTTTCGCACCGATTGTTGAACAAAGCGGATTTAAAGATAGGATTAAATTATTTGATGAATACAAGGAAAGATACGAAATGGCTAATTCACGAAAATACTATCCTAAATATTAAATCTGCAACACTTTCTCTCTCAACAAAGTTGATTTATGCTTTCCTAACTTAAATGGTTTTGCTCGCTTTATTTCCGGTTGCAATCCGCGTTCTTTCAGTTTAGCAGCCAATACTTTCTCATCAATCTTATGATCGTATCCTAAGAAAATAACATCTGGCCTCTTCTCCTGAATTATCCTAAAGTGATCTTCCGGATAACCCAATACAGCTTCGTCTACAATACGCAAGTTGTTTACTAACTCCAAGCGTTCTTGTTCAGAAAAAATGATTGGTTTCTTTTGATCTTTTTTTGTTTTATCCCTGGCGATGACTACGATGAGATAATCCCCATATTTCTTAGCCTGCTGGAAATAGTTCAAATGACCTAAGTGCAATAAATCAAAAGTGCCGAAGCACATGACGGTTTTCATAGGTTAATATTTATTATATACATTATCATGATGATCATAATCTAAAAACCAGATGGTGTCCGTGGCTTGGTCGTATTCAAAAATGAGTACAAATGATTTTCTAATATGCACTCTTTTCTTATTTTTAAGATCGTACCGAAGTGGTTTGTAATGTTCTGGATTTGAGTTAACTATTTCCTCAATCTTATTTTTTACTGCCTTACAACTTTCCGGATCTTTTTTGCTTAATTTGGCAAGTACTTTTTTAAGTTCATCAGAAAAATCATATCTCATTATGTAAAAACCGTAAAAAATCTTCTTTAGTCTTGAAATGGTGCTGTTTTCCTTTTTTTATTTTCTCTAATTTTCCAAGGTACTCTGGTCTGACTCTATGAAGATCTTCATGGATTTCTGCCACGTTCTCTTCAATTGAGCGTAGTCGCTCCACTATCAACTCCATTTCTTTGTGCAAGTTATGTAAAATAGTTTCAGGCATTATGTATTAAGAAATGTTGTTCTTTATAAAATTTCCGTAGTAAAAAATTCCCTTAACACCAAATCAATGCTTCCAAAAATCTGCTTTCATTTTGTGACTAATTTCGCTTTTTTAACCACTAAGTGCGCCCTGTTTTTATCTTCTTCGATTATTTCGGTTTTTTCTAATACTATTTTCTTTGTAAATAAAGGGCAATCTAATACTAATGATTCTGTTTCCCCGCCTTCCCCGGCAACATTAAGACCGAATTTTTTGTTAAGTTGCTGTAATTTTACAATATCATTTTGAGTCATTTTCCTTCCCAGCCAACTCTTATCCAATCCTTCTGCTGCAACTGAGGTTAACACTATTTCAAAACCATTATCAAGTAATTCCTGTAAATGCTTATCCTGCGGTTTGTGCCAGAGAGGAGAAAATATTTTTAATCCTAATTGGTCACAGATTTTCTCAATCCTGTCTCTCTGGTAAGTAGAGAATAACGCCCCGGAAACGATACCTTCTATCTGATATTTTTTCTTTGCCTCCATGAAAGCTGTTT